>JALNVE010000004.1 GCA_023227695.1 Paludibacteraceae bacterium | reverse complement strand
GATGCTTGTTAAGGACTTGATAGAAAAACTAGTAGAGTATAACCAGAACGCGGAAGTCAAAGTTGTTGCGCACAACACCATGATCGATTTTGATATAACCGTTGGTACTTCCGAAGGATGTGAAAAAGAAACTTGTGATACTGTTTTTCTTGACTCGTATTTGTTTCAAGGAGAACCTGAAAAGAGTTACTAACAACTGCTTCAACTCGACTCGCGGTAGCTCGCGAGTTAAGCAAATGTTTTAGAATTCTTTCAAAACTATGGAAACACTAAAAACACTCGCGCCATTCATATCTCTCGCACTCCTGTCGTCGTTCCTCTTTTGGGCGCGTCGCGGCGGCGGGGGAACGCTTGGAAAGAAAATTCGTAATTCGGACAGATGGGCTCTTGAAGACGCCATCGCAGAAAAGAAGCAAGAACTAGAGGAACTAGAATCTCTACGTGGAAAGTATCCACTTTCGTCATAACACGGGAAACAAAGAATTATACAGAAAGGTTTAATGAAATGATTGATAAAGATAGCCTCGGTGACAGAATAAAATCATTTGAGGCAGCAACAGAAATAAGTCTAATGAAGGGTCTTCCTGTCGTTGCCCGTATCGACGGCAGGAGCTTCCACACTTTTACCAGAGGAATGAAACGACCCTATGATGAAGAAATGTCTAAGATGATGATTGAAACTGCAAGACGACTTGCTATTGAAACCAATCCTGTCATTTCCTATACACAAAGTGATGAAATTACTCTGATTTGGTATGCGGAAGGAACCTCTCAGATTTGGTTTAACGGTAGGCACAGCAAAATGGTTTCCAATCTCGCAAGTCTAGCGACTCTGTATTTCTATCAGGCTTGCAGGATTCATAAGCCAGACTACTGCGTGAAGAACCCCAGTTTTGATTGTCGCGTTTTTGGAGTCCCTTCGAAACAGGAGGCTTGCAACGCACTGATTTGGAGAGAACAGGACGCGACGAAGAACGCCGTTTCTATGGCGGCAAGGGCGTATTATAGCGACA
The DNA here is from genome assembly GCA_023227695.1 of Paludibacteraceae bacterium. Classification (GTDB taxonomy): domain Bacteria; phylum Bacteroidota; class Bacteroidia; order Bacteroidales; family Paludibacteraceae; genus RGIG10190. Next base: position 33,634 of record JALNVE010000004.1, on the reverse strand, counting down.
AGGAATGTCACGGGAAGATAGGTAGGGAAAAACAGGAAATGCTTTTCTTGAAAGGTATCAATTTTAATGATTATCCTCGTTTCTTCAGAAGAGGAACTCTTATTGCACCTGTTACAAAGACGTATGGACGGGATGCGCTAGATCTTTCGAAGATAGGTGACAAGCACCCAGCGAAGAATGATCCGAACTTCACCTTTCAAAGGACGGAATGGGAAGAAGTTGATTGGCCGATTTTAACAAAAATCACCAATCTTGTAGATGTGATTTTCGACAGGCACGAAATCAAAACCAAGGAATAAAATGAAAGAAACAATGAAAAAAACAATTGTGTCCTGTATTTGTTATGCTGGATTAATGGCGAGTGCTGCGGCTATGTCGTTCGGTGTTTCTCGTTGGGTGAGAATATCGTTTTCAGACAAACCAGAACCGACTTTACCCATAACATACAAATTGCAACAAAACCAGTTCGGGGAATACAAAGTCGTTTGCCGTTGCGGGCCTGAAGTCGCGTACGGATACAGTGATAAGAAATACACAATTCGGATTGCTGTCAGAGACTGGGAAACCCACAGAAAACAACATGAAATTTGGAAGGACTGCAATTGAAAACTAATTATGATTACATGCGCCCCACAGATAGACGAAAGAAAATTGATTCTGATTTTGTTTTTGCCGTGTTGAGGGAAACCCAGGGTACAACTTACAACGAAATGTTTAACCCTTTTGAAATAGGGTCTCTTAGACATGCGCGCTTTGAACGTTATTATAACAGAGAACAGAAGAAATGGGTTGATATGGAAGCCCGCTTTGAAGATCTTGCGGAAGTCTATGGGGAATTCCGTCCCGACAGGCTTGGGTTCATTCCTGAAAGACAGCCGTTCAACCTTCTTACTGAAAAAAAACAAAAGGAAGTTATAGGTAGACTTGTTATAGAATCAGGAATTTTTGAATGAGGGTCCTTGACAATACGGGAGTCTTTTGTTAATGTATCGGTATTGAAAGCAACCATAGGGAAGACACCTGAAAACGGAAGGGAACCGATATGAAAAAGATTCAGCCACGCATCATCGTAAACCATGAATGGATTAGCTTGGTTCTGAACAAGCGTCGCCTTACCTGTAGTTTCGGAGGTGTGAAGGCCGGTGGTGGTATTCCCAATCACGTTTTTGACAAGTGGGCGAAGGTCCTTATGAATTTTGATGAAGCCACGATTCGTGAACTCGGTATTGAACCGAAAGGCGCTAAGGCACTTACTATCGTGGAAGCTTTCGCCAAAAACATTGACACGATTTGGCCTGAATGGAATAAGGAAATTGTCCTACCCAAACCAGAGGAAATTGTTAAGGTCAATATGGGGAAACGGCGTGGCAATGTTGATGCCAAGGTGATTTCTGCCAAGGGAAACTATGTTACTTGTTTGTTTCTTGATAACGGAGAAACTTGTAGTGTCCATTTCGACATGATTGTGAAGTAATTTACTTCACGGTATTGACAAGTCTCATTAATGATGATAATCTGTCTTCATTCAAGGGAAGGGATTTCTTATGTACAAAGGTAAGATTTGTAATCAGAACAAAGTTCTTCGTGGCGATTCAGATGTCAATGCCGGAGATACCTTTTATATTGAAGGAGATAGCGCCGGTCGATTCATGGCCTTACGATACACGCCGCTCCCGGAAGACAGCAAGGAGCCGGCTTATAAGAACTTCGTGGTTCTTCATGTTGGAATGGTTGCGAAGTGTATTCAAGCCGCCGAAACCAATACCGTAATCCCTTGGGTGAAGTAAAATGAAACTTAGACTTAAAATCTTTTCTACAGATGCAAGGCAATCCGATACTGTCGTAACTGATATTATTGACTGTCTTGCAAAGATTGGCATGAAAAACGCTATTATCGGCCCCATTCCTCTTCCAGTAAGACATTCCGGAAAGGGCAAAAGAGGAATTGTCGCTAATTTTATTCCGGTCTATTCAAGAATTCTTGATGTAGATGTCGGCAATATCGCTAATCTAGAAAAGAAGTCTGAAATGTTCAGGGCATTTAGCAATCTTGCCGTTTCAAACAACGTCGGGATTGAAATGAAGGAAGTAGAATGAAAGACAGGAATGAACTTCTTGAAGAAATGGCACATCCGAAATCCGAACGTGTTTTAAGAATTCAGATGGTTCTTAAGGCGACTGGATGTCCATTAGAATATCTTGAAGAATCCACTCTTGAACTTCTTGAAGAAGAAGAAATGGAAGAACGTTATGAAGTATAAATCTTGTGCTCAGTGGAATAATGCCGAAACCGGAGTTGGTTATAGTGAAGATTTTCATGCTTCTCCAGAAGCCGCAGAATCTGTTTGTCGAATGTTAAAAAGACAGGGTTTCGGTGGACAGGGAAAGTTCTTCCCTGTCAGGACTTGGCAGGAAAATTTCCCCGAATTCGATTACGAAAAGGTTTACATTCAAGAGAAGACGAATCCCAAGACTCTCATTTGTTTTGAAATTGGGGCTTTTTATAACTTCTTCTTTTCCGACGCTGAAGAGGTTAACAAGGAACTCGGAATCCAGCTTTTGGAAAGGAACGGGGTTTTAAATGTCGTAATCCCTTGCCATTATAAATGTAAGCAGTTTGAAACTTTGAAGAACAAGGGTTATGGAATCATTTTGTTCAAGAAAGTCGATGGCGTCTTTAAATGGTCAGAATAAAGGAAAAGAATATGGGACAGCATAAACGAGGAAAATTTGAAGAGCGCAAGGAGCAGGCAATCCTTCGCACGGCTAACGAGGAAGCCCTTCGCAAGCAGAGGGAAGAAGATTCTAAGCGAAAGGCTCAGGAATGGTGGGCCGGACTTTCAGAAGAAGACCGGAAAAAGGAAATTGAGAAAGAAGAGAAGCGTTTGGAATTCCAGAAGATGCTAAGTATCATCATGCATCCTCCGATTATTTTTAAGGGCATCTGATATGTCAACAACTGAAATGGTATTGGGTTCCAAATACAAGCACGATAATGGAACCGTCATGAAAATAGAATCAGCAAGCACGGAAAAACTTGATGATTGGGTTACGATGATAAGTCCTGAAGACTTCTGCAAACGAGGGTTCGTTTGTGTTTGGAGAGGGACTTGTAAGGACTTCCGCGAACAATGGTCAATGTTGAAATAGGAGTAATATGGAAACTGAAATTTCTTGCGTAAATTTGCCTACTTGTGCTAAAGGATATGCTGACGGAGATTATACGAAAATCGGAGCCATGCTTGCTACCCGTAATGGTAGACAGATTGGGAATGCCGTGATGTTATCTAATGACGGAGAGGAACAGCCTATTTATACCATCTGCACAGATGCAGGGAGCCTGCTTCATCTGAACCTTGAAGAAATTAAGGGAATGTTCTATCCTCCTATTCACATTACAGATATTCGTGATTGTCCTGCTGTTCGGGCTTACGAATCCAAGAATGGAATTATTTGCAAACAGGATATCAACAATGAACTTCTTAAATCATTGGAAGAGACAAGACACCTTTTGGCACTTGTAACGTTTCTATCTCGGAAGGCCATTAATCATCCGGATAAGGAAACCATCCATTCCATCAATTCGGTTCTTTCACGGGCGAAAAAGGTTTGCGAAGACGCAAAGAAATCTTTTGAATCCTAGTTGACAAAATCACGCGAAGGTGTTAATGTCTTCAACATGAAAAAGCATTATAAGAATTCTGGTAAGATGTTCGGACAGACTTTTCATACGGGTCTTGTCACTGACAACGATCCCAGAAAGACATCTTTGATGCTTGTGGAAGGGGAAAAGGTTTGGAAACCTATCCCGGAAATTGATCTTGAAGAAGCAAGAATTAAATATCCGGAAGCCTGATTTTTCAAAGTCTTTTGTGGATTTAATGACAAAAACTTCCAAGGCAACGCTTACACATCTTCAAAAAAGTAAAAGGGAAAAAGAATGAACGAAAAATTGCAGAAACTTGTCGAACGCCTGAACTACCATCGTGAACTCTATTATAACGGTACAGTAAAAAATCCCCCATCTTGGCTTCGCGACGAAGAGATGATCAGTGATGCCGAATTTGATGGTATTGTCGAAGCCATCGCGGAAATCGATCCTGACAACGCCTGTATTCAGGAAGTCGGAAGCGTCAATTCAGATGGAGATGTAATTCATAAGTCACGTATGGCGAGCCTTGCCAAGGTCAAGAAAATCGAAGACCTTAACGCTTGGGTCAAAAAGTATGCCGTAAGTTCTCCTATCGTCTGGCTTCTTCCCAAGTATGACGGATTGAGCTGCGGCATCCGTTACAAGAACGGGAACCTTGAACTCGCGGCGACCCGTGGAAACGGATGTCTAGAATATTCTTCACAAATAGAATTTGAAGACGGTAGGAAACTACCGATAGGCAAGATCTGTGAAAAAAAAGTCAGAGGAAAGGTGAAGTCATATAACAAAGAAACAGGTGCTATAGAATATTGTAACATTATATCATCTTCTATAAAGGTTAATAATGGTAATTGGTATCTTATTACTGTTATTGATGAAGACGGTAAAGAAAAGGAACTTGTCACTACTGGAGAACATCAAATATTTATCGACGGAACTTTCACAACAACGGAAAGAATAAAAACTGGAGACAAGGTGCTAATTGATATTTAATTTTATTCCCATTCCTAGTAGTAGCACGAGGTAACGGATAAATAGGTAGGGGTAAAATGTGTCAATGTATATTCTGTGGATATGTTGGAAGATTGTGTCTTCATCTACGCTCCTGTAAAAAAGGACCTTCAAATATAGAAGAAAGATTTGTTTTGTGGTATGAAGCAAAATATAAAATTAATAAGGCTTTTTTTGTTAGCGAATATGTCGTTAAACATATATCTCTAAGATCGATTTCAAGAACAACAGGAGCGGATATCCGTTCCCTTAAGCGAATGTTGAAATTTTATGGTATCAACCAGAGGCCCGTCGCAGAATCAATTAGAGAACAAAACCAAAAGAACAAAGAATTATTTAAGAAAAAATACGGAGTAGAAAATCCGTTTCAAACACAAAGAGTAAAAGACATTATCCAAGAAAAGAGAAATAAAAAATCTCATGAAATTTATGAAAAGGTAGAAAAGACAAATTTAAAGCGATATGGTGTAAGGAATCAATTTCAAAGAAAAGATTTGGTTTTATCAACGGAAAAATCAAAAGAGGCTGCTAGAATTTCTTTGAAAAGGTCTTGGGATAGATTGAACCCTGAAGAAAAAATGATAAGAAAAGAGAAAATAGAAAATGGCGTTTTCTCGAAATATGGGTATAAGAACCCTTTTCAGATCCCAGAAGTGATATCAAAAATTCAAAATAAAAGAAACACAAAGGAAATTATTGATGATATTCGTAGGAAGAACGAGAATAATGGGATTTGGGTCCCTGTAGATCTTCTTTCGGAATGGGAAAAATATCATCGTAAAGTAATGTCAATAACTCGTCAGAAAAGGAAGGTTTTGTTTTCTGAGTGGGATGGCCTTTGTTATTATACAAGAAAAAAGCTTATTACAAATGAAGAATTTAGAAAAGAAAATCCTTCTTTACCATTAACAAAAAACAAACTTCAGCCAACAGTTGATCATAAGATATCCATTTTTTATGGGTTTATGAACAATATACCACCAGAAGAAATCGCCGAACTTGAAAATCTATGCATTTGTTCACGAGTTCAAAACTGTATTAAAAACAACAAAACAGAGGATTCATATGTTAAAGGAAGCGACAGTTAAGTGTATCAAACGTATAAATGCGATTTCAAATCGCTTTGACATAGAAATCGAGAATACCCATACTTTTTTTGCGAACGGAATTCTTGTTCATAATTCTACGGGCAAGGATGTCACCGCAAACGTCCGTGTGATTTCCAATCTCCCCAAGAACAAAGGATCTTTGTTGGACGCGGAATTTCGTGGGGAAGTCATTATGCCCGTCAACGTCTTCAAAGAACTGAATAACAAGGGTGCCGGGTTTAAGAATCCCCGCAACGCCGCCAGCGGTTCTTTGAAAAATGATGATCCGGCCGTTACAGCAAGCCGTGGACTTAGCTTCTTCTGCTATGACATTGTTGATGCCTATCAGAATCTTATGATGGAGACGTTTTCCCAAGTCATGCAAGAGATCAAAGAGTTTGGTTTCGATTCAGGCTTGGCCTTCCGTGTGGATACCAGTGTCGAAGGTGCTTTGGAAACGGCTTTGAAGAAATTTGAAAAGATGCGCCCCAATCTTGATTTCCAGACCGATGGGGCAGTTTTGGTTCTCGACAGTCTGAAAGATCAGAACAATGCTGGCTGGAGCAATAATATGCACCACCCTAACGGCAAAATTGCATATAAGTTTGAAAGTCCTTCTGCAACTACTACTATCCGTGGCTATAGGCTTCAGGTTGGGAAGACGGGCAAGGTTACTCCCGTTGCCGATATCGATCCCGTTGAAATCGACGGAAGCACACTTCAGGGTCCTACCCTTCACAACTGGGCCAACGTGGTGAACAACGGACTTTTTGAAGGCGCTGTTATTACCGTCAAGAAGGCGAATGACGTTATCCCTTTTATCGACAAGGATAAGATCATCAAGCCTGTCTTCAAATCGATTACAAGCCTCCCTGATTGTCCTTGCTGTGGGATGCCGCTTCGTTATGACGGTGTTAACCTGTGGTGTGACAACGTAGATTGTCAAGCCCGTTTGGAAAGCAAACTTTTGCACTTTATTTCCACTGTCAACTGTCTGAATGTTGGAGAACAGACTATCAAGGCTCTTATCGATTCGAAGGCCGTTGCTTCAATCAAGACTTTGATTTCTAAAGACCTCACCGTCGCCCGAATTGCAAAGGCATTCGGAAATCCTGACAGTAATGCTAGGGAAGCGCAGATTGTTCGAGAAGCCTTGGATACCGTCAAGAATTTGGATATTGCGACCTTCATTGAAAGTCTTGCAATTCCCAACGTCGGAAAGGGAACATCCAAGATGCTTGCTAACGTCTTCAAAACCGTTCAGAATTTTGTTTCTGATTGTAGTTATGACAAGTTAATCTGCCTTGATGATATCGGTCCTACTACAGCCGAATCGATTATGAAATCCATCAAGACCCGTGGACATGAATTTCTTGAACTTTCTGAAATGATCGGGATTGTTGAAAAGAAGGCTTCTGGTAATAAGCTAGAAGGAAAATCCTTCCTGTTTACCGGAACCCTTTCTAAGCCACGTAAGTTTTTTGAAGGTTTGGTTGAATCTAACGGAGGAAACCTTAAGGGAAGCGTTAGTAAGGGTTTGGATTATCTGATTGTCGGGGAAGACGCTGGCAAAAAGAAAGACTTGGCAACAAAATTAAATATAAAAATGATAAATGAAGATGAATTTATGGATATGATTTGAAATGAAAATTATAGAGAATAGTGAGATATTTAAGTATTGGGATTTTTCTAAAAATGAAAAATTAAACCCTGAAAATTTATCTTGCAATTCTCATGTGAAAGCGTGGTGGATATGTGAAAACGGACATTCTTGGGAAAGAGCGATATGCAATGCTTATCATCAATCATCTAGATGCCCATTTTGTAATAATAAAAGAATTTCAGAGAAAAACAACCTTAAAAATAAATTTACAGAAATAGCCACAGAATGGGATTTCGTCAGAAACGATGAAAACCCAGAAAATTATTTTCCATATTCTAACAAAAAGGTTTGGTGGCTATGCAAAAAGGGGCATTCTTATGAATCCACGATAAATAATCGGACTAGTTTAAAACAAGGATGCCCATATTGCGCTGGACAAAGGGCAAGCGCAAATAATAATTTTAAGGTCATGTTCCCTAAGATATCAGAAGAAATAGATTTAGAAAAACATCCAGATGCTGATTTATCTCTATATACTTCGGGATCTGACCATTCTTTTTGGTGGAAATGCAAACATGGGCATAGTTTTAAATCTACTATTGGCAACCGTAGTCGTGGGCGTGGATGCCCGTTTTGTTATAAAGGAAGTTCAAAGTTTGAAATGAGGGTATTTTCTGAACTGAAAAGGTTTTATAAAGATGCTGAAAGACAAAATAGAACCTACAAAACAGAAATGGATATTTATTTGCCAAGCCTGAACATAGCTATTGAAGTTGACGGTAGTTATTGGCATAAAAACAAAGAAGTAAAAGATCGTGAGAAGAATTCAAAACTAGAATCAAAAAACATCTACGTTATTAGATTAAGAGAACTACCATTGTGCAAAATTTCTGAATACGACATTCTGTTTAATTATAACACTGATGATTTCCGTGCTATATTCGATTTGTTTTATATGATATCAAAAATTTCAGAGACAACCAATCCATATGAAAAAGAAAAATGCTTTACAAATGAAACAGAATATTTAAAACTAATTTCTGAAACTTGTAATCCGAAAAGGTCATTAATTGTTCAAAGACCACTACTAATTAATGAATGGGATTTCATTAAAAATCAGGGAATATTGCCACAGAATTTTTCTTTTGGTAGCGATCACGAAGTTTGGTGGACGTGTTCTCGTGGGCATTCTTATCTTTGTAAAATTTCTCTTCGTAGTAATGGAAGAGGCTGTCCTTTCTGTTCAGGGAAAAGGGTTTACGAAGGAAATAGTTTTCAGTACAATTTCCCACAAATCGCAGAAGAATGGGACTTCACCAAAAACGTACTAAAGCCTACAGAAGTTACTAAAAGTAGTAATAAAAAATTTGGTGGAAATGTTTATTAGGACACGAATGGGCGGCTTCTCCGAGTTCGAGAAGTAAAGGGTTTGGTAATTGTCCTATTTGTAGAAAAATAAAGACGCAGGAAGCAAACTTACAAAGGCACAGAAGTTGGGAATCCCCACGATTTCAGAAGATGAATTCCTCGCAATGCTGTAGGAGAAATTGAAAATGATTGACTGGAGATGTTTTTTGTACCAAGCGGAATTTTTCCAAAAAGAAGATCCGTCTGTCGAAATTATAGTGAATGCTAAAAACAGATTTTCGCAGAGCTTTCGGTTAAGCGAATTTCTTCCTTTAATTTCTGAATATCAGAGACTGGTTTATGCCTGTAAAGAATATGGCTTTGATGTGGACGAAAATCTAAAGAAAGCCATAAACCAGTCTTTGTTACGCATTCGTGAAACCTTCTTTGTTTCGACTCTCGGGAAGAAGCTTTCTTCAAGATATCCAGATGTTTATATCAGGATTGAATGGTCTGAAAGCAATGAATATTTCGTTAACTTCTATGGGTTTGAAGGAGACAAGGAAGAGGTAACCGTTTTGGTTGATAGCATTCAGAAAGAACTTGACAAGGATAAAGACTTTTTTCTGTTGACATTCATCCGTTCGATAGAAGAAACAAAGGAATATTATCCGAACTATGTCGGAAAAACAGGATTTGATGTTATTGGTGTATAACAGAAAAGAAAAGGAAATGATATGAGATTAAAGAATCTGGCAAGCCGCACCTACAACCCTTCTACCGATGATGCTCTTCGTGAAGAATTGTCATTCGCAGGGATTCCTCCTTGTGATAAATATGGAGATGACTTTGTTCTAAACTTGACAGAAAATTCAGAAGTTAAAACGAAAGTCATTGCATTTTGGAACCTATGGGAATTCCGAAGAGCTTGGAATTACTGGGTTTGTACAAGTAAATATGGTCTTCCTCTTGAATATGCCCTTCCTCTTCATTTGAATTTCGGGAAAGAAGTAAGGGTTGACGGGGACTGTGGTTGTCCGAGTCCAGAAACCCGTATGGGGTTTGGCATCACCTGTTATCACATCGATTCGGTGGAAGGTCTTAAAGCCTTTGCTGACACCTTGATGAAAGTTGTTGAAGATTCAAAATTCCCGGAAATCGTCAAGAATGCCGTTGGATTTTATTACAAATTCGTTCAGGTTTGTGATTTGCCGAATCAGGGTCTATATAAGCTGATTGGATCAGACATGTCTATTATCGGTGTTTTGAGAAACACTGTCAGCGGTGTCAGATACCTTGAAAAGAAGGGAAGCAATGATATTCTTTCTGCCGTTGAACTGTAGATAAAAATATTCCAAGGAAACTTGACAGATAACGGCACTTTTGCTAAGATGGTCGGTATAAAAGAAAGGGTTTCGTTATGCAACTTAGCGCAGGTGTTTTGGTTTATCGTTTGAACCAGGAATTTAAGCCGGAATTTTTACTAGCCCATCCTGGAGGTCCGTATTATACGGATATTGATGAAAATTCATGGAGTATCCCTAAAGGAGGGATAAACAAGGGGGAAGACGCAGAAATATGCGCAAGGCGCGAATTCAATGAAGAGACTGGTTTTGTCGCCCCTGCGAATCTTCAGCTTCTTGGAACTTTCAAGGTTCATCACACGAAGATTGTCAATGCTTTTATCGGAAGCGGAGATTATGATGCCAAAACTTTCAAGAGCAATACTTTCGAAATGAATTATTGCGGTAAGATTGTCGATGTCCCTGAAATCGACAATGTTGATTGGTTCGATTTTGACACCGCTATGAAAAAGGCGAATCACGGACAAAAGCAAATCATCAAATCCGCCATGTATGTCATCAAGGAGAGCGTCGGATATCTCTGGGAAAACTAATGCAACCTTTAGGAAGACGGAAACATAAAAATTTCATTGGGAAGCTTAACCGCAGTTTCGGAAAGCATCTTCTGAATTGGTGGGAAAATAGCATTCCTCCTTTTAAGGCTAGGGAAAAAAGAGATTCAGATAAAAGGATTTCAGAAGACCTTTCTGAAAAAACTTTTATTGACACTGTTGACAATTCTGACAAGTAGTGGTATCTTACCTGTATTGATGAACGCGGAAAACCTTTACAAAGGAATTTGAAATGAGAAAGATTGATACGGGTCTCGTCGGCGAAGTCGAATACAGGGTTTTGTCCAGTGTCTTCGGGCAACTGAGTGACGGATATTGGGAAAACAGTCGCGCAATGCAGAAGTACTGGAAGAACGCTGATGTCAGCTTGGTCGAAAATCAGGTTTTCCTCTTTGTCGGCCAAGATTTCCAAAGCCCTTATAATGTTTCAATTCACGCGCCCACGCGGGGCGCGACATCTGTTTAAAACGTTTCAGATTTCCCTTGTGATAACTGAATACTTATTCTGTGCTGAGTCCATAAATGTATCTTACCCTTTGTTCCGTTTTAACGGTAAGGGTTTTTATCCCGCCCCGTTTTTCTGTCGGTCTTAAAAAGTTTTTCAACCGGCTGTTTTATAAGCCATTTGACAAATCGTTGATAGTCTTCTGTTGACCTGATACTTTCAATAGAATTATAGATATCCCGAAGTTGGTTATTAGTCCAAGTCTTGTGGATAAAATTATGGCAGCTAGGACAAGAAGGAATAGTATCCTTACCGTCCTTTGATTTCGGGATAAGATGATGGTATTGAATCAGTTTTTCTTGGACTTCTCTTTCGCAAAACATACACTTCATTTTTGTTTCCAATATATACACCCGAAGCTTTGCATGACATAAATCCCATTGTCATTATTCAGAATATAAGAATTTTCACCCTGTAAGACCATCTGAAGAACAGGACACAGTCCTCCAAGCTGGTATCCACCGCCTTTTACGACAGACTCATGCCATTTGAGACGCTTAAAATGGGCACAGCTTCCGCAACGCGATTTTTCTTCAGTAATAAGAGATTCAATCCCTTTATGGCCTAACCCTTCCCTATTACTGTTCAGAAGGTCTATCTTTTCTAGGAATTTTATTTCATCAATCACAGGGTAATCCAGTTCTTTGCCTTTAACCAATTGACATAAGACTGATTTTCGCACATGCCTTTGCCTGCGTCATCACTGATTTTCGCAACAGGAAGACCGTCGAATTCAAGCATCTTCATAACGATGTTCAACCCCTTGACAACCAGATCATAGGTAAAGTCAGTTCCGATTCCGAAATAGATGTTCCGGAACTTGCCATAGAATGCATCCACAAGCTTGAAGACCATCTCCGGATTCAGGCTGTTGCTGAAACAGACATCCTTCGTACGGGGATTGATGCCCATATTTTCGTAATGCGCAAGCATCTTGTTTCCCCAAGTGAAAGGATCGCCGCTATCATGCCTGACACCTGTATACAGGTTGGAAAGTTCTTCGTCGAATTCACGAAGAAAGCAATCAATACCGAGGCAATCCGTCAAGGCGATTCCGTATTTGCCCTTATATTCGTTTGCCCAAGCCCGAAGAATGAATTCCTGAGTCTTGGTAATGTCGGGGCTAAGAACCTGTCCTGCTTCTTCGATCTCATGTGCCATTGTCCCGATACAGGGATAACCACGTTCAATAGCCAAGCCGATATTGCTTGTCCCGACAAAAGCATTTAGATTCTTCGCAAGGTAATCGGTAACGACGGTGTGCCAAGCCTTGCTGAAAGCCCTTCGTGTTCCCATCTCGATAAATCCGATACCTTGTTTCGGAAGAGTATTGTAGAGCCCGACCTTCTTTTCAAGGCGCTTCATGCCGTCAACAAGGATATCCTTATCATTCGTCCAGCCGTTACGATCCGACCAAGCCTCCTGAATCTTGGAAAGGCTGTCGATTTCAAACCAAGTCGCGTCTTCCACGAAACCGCTGACGCGATATTCAAGATCCCCATCCTTGTCCCGACAAACGACATTACATTCTGAAAGGTTCATAAAGGAATCGGCATCAGCAATTCCTTTGCCTTTGAGATATTCTGCCTGTGCTTTCGTACAGGTCATCGGCGGAAGCTGCGGGCCTGTAGGGAAAAGATTGGCAAGACAACCGAGTTTCTGATTCCCGCGACTTTTGAAACCGAAAGTACAGGTATGCTTCCTGACTCCGAATTGACGCCGATAAACATTCGCCATCGTCGCCTTGTAAAAATCCTGTCTATTCATACTTTTCATCCTTTAAAGTTATAGCTTTCAGTGAAAACAACACCCTTGTCTTTCATTTCTTTAATCCAGTCGCTGATATCAAAGCCGATGATTGGACTTGTGCAATCATTAAACACGATAATTTGTGTTTTGTCAAGTACCCCGAAGAATTTAACCATATCATCTACTGTTTGCTTGACGCAATGCGTAAGCGCTTCTCCGCAAACCAAAACCCTATCATAGGTGGAAATGAATTTCAAAACATCAAGATTTTTACCCCTGCTAAAGGCACTGTGCATTTCAAACCTGATATCCATACCCTTTTCCACAAACGTGACAGGTTTCCCATGCTTGATTTGCCATTCGTCTATGGCGGTCATTAACGGAGTATACACGCAGAAACCAAAGTCTCCTTTAATACAATGTTCCGGCCAAATCATAACCGGTCCGTTCTTCTTAATGTCTGCCTTGACATAGGCTTCACAAAAGCGGGGTTTGATTTTTTTTAGCATCTCCGCGTCTACTAACGTAAACGGATTTACTTCACTTCCGTCCTTCATTTCCCAGAAATTCGGATGACCGACATGAATGCAGCTATGGGCGTCAAGACTGATTAAGATATCATCAATCTCTTGCCCGCGAGTATTCAGGAAGTTGATAATCCTTGCCATATCCTGTTTGGCATTCGGTACAGGAAGCATTCCGTTTTCAAAAACGAAATCATTCTGTGGATCAATTGTGAAAAGAAGTGTCTTCATATATTTCCTTATTTCTTGTAATAACAGGCATGAATCAATGCTGAAAAAGCAATGTAAAAATCCGTTTTTGTAATGATAGAAATGATTATTCCCATCAGGATAGCGGTATGGAAATAATACATTTGGAAGTGATATGTCTTCATAATATACCCTTTCTCAATTCGTTGAAAGGATATTACCAAAATGGCCGATTTCTGTCAAGTATGGTTTTTGAATTTAAATCCATATTCGAAACCTGCCTTATCACTTTTCTGCTCCGCTTTTAGTTTCCCTGCCAACATTTGATCGGGATGACACCTTCAGGTATATGATACATTTTTGTCAACCAATAAATGCTGTCTTCTACTGGTTTCCCGATCCTCCTCTTGGAATTCAAAAGGCATTGTTCAGGATCGTTTTCAAAGAATACGTATTCTTTTTCGAAATCCCCATACATTCCTCTCAGAACTTTTTCCCCTTCTTCCCTTGTCTTTAAAACGCAAAGCATAGGATCTGCAATAACAAGAAGATCAACTTTTCCTTTTGGAAAATCGTCCAATCCCTGTGGATCGTCAGCAAGAACGCCGCCAAGAGACTTTGCAAAATATGTTTTCCCACTACCAGGCAAACCCACAACAAAAATTATCTTCATATCTTACCTAATTTCACGGCAATAGAAATTACCCCGCACAAATACATCTTTCATTTCTCCGTTTTCATAGATGTGAATTCTATATCCGAAGTCTTGTATGCCGTATACGACATATTCACCGCTTGGAACCTTTATTTCTCTTCCCCTGTTGCCATATAGGATTGTTCCGACAGTATCTTCAATAACGTGAATTTTTAGAGGCATGACAGTTTCTCAATTTCAGAAAGGACGGCAGCACAATAGGCATCAATAACCAACCCTGCATGGCGACTTCCTTTTATTTTTTTTGTCAAGATAATGGAATCTATCTGAATAAACATCATAGCCGTCATAAGCTTGATTTTATTCCTGTCGGTTTCCGATTTGCAGTTCTTATAAATAAAGGCCTCTGCCAATTCGTATCCCGAAATCATGAAAGTATAACCACTCTCATACACTGGCTTCAATTCGATGATCTTAAGGACAACCGAAGACTGCATGGCCAAACATTTATAGTCCGGAAGACTGTTTGTGTTCCAGTCTTCCACCGCCTGCTTTGCCAATTCACGGATTTCCGAAACGTCTTTCTCGGCCAATTTCTTGTCAACAGACATGCAACCCAACAAGACAACGAACCCTGTAACAATCATAGTCAGCGTTTTGCCGATATTTTCGAGACATTTGTTTACATTCATATCAATTCCTTGTCAATTCCTTACCTTCCGGCTCCACCGCCTCCACAGCTTCCACCGCCGAAACCACCGCTAAATCCACCACCGCTAAATCCACCGTCGCCGCCACCATAGGAACCTCCGATATCATTACCGCCTACGTCTGTTGAAAAGATGAAAATAACAACGACAATAAGGAAAAGTATAATGAGAACGAGTCCAATGCTTCCGATGATCTTGTCTAATTTCCCCTTTTCCCGAGAAGGAATTGGTGAGTCTCCAAGACTCTTAAATTCAGAATCTACCTGATTTACAATTTCAAGAATCTTTTCATCAATTCCGCTTTTTGACAAACCGAGGTCAAGGATTCTTCCACACTTCGAATCTGTGAACATTCCTTCCAAGCCATAGCCCACAAGAAACCTGATTTTATTAAGCTTGTTGATTTTGAAGTTCTTTGCATTGACAAACAAAAGCAATCCGTTATTCTTTTCCTTGTCGCCGATACCCGTAGTGTTAAAAAATTCCCTTCCGTCTAAGAGCGTGTCGTTACAATCTTTTACGATTTTGACTGTAAATTCAACTTTCCCGTTGTCATACAGCCTTTTCCCGACTTCTCGGATTGCTGTAACAGTTTCTGGTTTCAACAGATTCGCATCATCAAAACAACCGTTGTATTCCATCCCGAAACCGAAACCAGCCAAGCACAAACAAAGCAGAACTAATATTTTCTTCATTTCATTTACCTTTCTATAATACTTTATTCAAAACTAACACTGACACTATTTTGACGAACCTTATCACTGGCTTCAAAATACTGACGCTTTTCGACTTTTGCAATCCCGACAATTAGACTTGTAGGGAATGTGCGGATTTTCGTATTCAAAATCTTTGCCGTCTTGTTGTAATCCATACGGGCAACAGTAATCCGATTTTCACAACCTTCCAGTTGATCTTGAAGCTGAATAAATTGCTTATCCGCCTTAAGATCGGGATAGTTTTCCGTAAGCATCATAAGTCGTCCCAGCGCCTTGCTAAGTCCGTCATTTGCCTCATATTTTTCTCCAGCCGTCTTGGCATTGAGAAGCTGTGACCTTGCCGTTGCGATATCTTCCATCACTTTGCTTTCATGTTTCGCATAACCTTTAACAGTAGCAACGAGATTCGGAATCAGCTTATCCTTGCGTTCAAGTTGGTTATCGATTTCAGCCCAACTTTCATTGCACCGTTCATCCATCACTTGCAATCCGTTATATGTCACCAAAATCGGCGCGATACACACAAAAGAAACTACAAACAGAATCACCAACATCGTCAAACAACCTACCATAGCACTTTTCATTTTTACCTCTTTCTTTTTTTACTTTCACATCTTCTCCATCTGATATGGAGAAAGTCTTTTTATCAGGCGTGACCGTTTCCCTGTTCTCGAATGGTCTTATCGTAAATGGTCAAAACTTCTTGATCATCAATCGGCATATAACGGCAAACGTCTACTCCGACATTAATATGCCAGATGCCTGCGATTTTTTTTACCTTCCATTTATTATGAACGTGTCCGCAAATGATGAAGTCAAGATTCTCACGGCAATATTTCGCATGCCTGAAACAGAAATCCCGCATGGCCGAACTCATATTATTCTTGAAACCAGACTTTTCCTTTTGTTCTGGAGACAAAGCCATATAATCGTTATAGACCTTTTCATCAAGAAGCGGAACGTGCTGAACACCGGCATGGTAATGACCGATGGAAATAGTCATATATTCGGCGACTGTCTTAACGCCGTTGTTACAGTTTCCGGTAATAATTGTCTTACCGTTCAATTCTGTAAAAATCGTATGATTCTTTACGTTTACACACCAAACGACATCTTTTTTAATCGGAACAATTGATCTGTTCTGTGGAAGAATAACACGAGAAGAGCATTTCTTATGAACACTCAAATAATGACCTCTTCCATTCGCGATAATCACATTGGAATCTAATCCGTGAGTAACACAAATTCCCATTATTTTATAGAGGAAATCAGGATTTCCCCAGATGGTCAATGTTCCAGACTTGTTATGAGTTCCATTTCCGCAATTCATAGTGTGAATCAGAATAGAAATTTGTCTATCAGAACACGAATGTAACCATTTTGGGATTTCTGTTCTAGACTGAATTCCCAAGATAGACAATATTTTTTGTGAACATTCCCGATCCATATGGAATTCATGACTGTCCAATGGTTCTTTTTTTAGGGGTTTCCCACAAACCGACACTATGTCTCTCTTTCTGACAGTCTCTCTAAAAGAAAGCTTCAAAGAAGAAAGAAGTTTGGTTATTTCTTGAACATAAATGCTTTTGGATTGATATATAGAGATTCTTCGGTTACGAATACTTCCGTCAGTAAATATCCATCCTAAAAGTTTCAAAAGATCATCACTGATGGGATAGTCCTCGTTTCCAGACGGAGAAGATGACGGTAAAACGAAATGTGATTTCCTGTTCCAAAGTTCTTTCGCTAAAACTTTTTTGTAGCCGAAATTACCATTTCGTGTTTTAGTATAAGACCTTACAACCATTTCGTGTCTTGGTGTAAACTGGCCTTCACTTGATTTCGTTTTAAATGCGCAAAGTTCTGTCGCCTGATTTATCACCAAATCGTTAATCGGAAAATATTCAACAATTTTCGTGTCAAGGTTCAGGGTGGGGATGATCATCCCCACCTTAATCTCATTATAATGAAGGTATCCGTAATCTCTAGTTAAAATTCGCGTTTCCTTTGAAAGACAATCATGGTTGCCTTCGATCACGATATAATTACCATTGTGCATAGCAACGATATCAACAGGCTTACATTTCAAACCTGCAACACCCTTTTCATTTCCCTTGCAAGCGACATCTCCTACACAAATGGTAGTATCTTCAGGTTTGACCCGGTTGTTATGGTTGTTTAGAATAGTCCTGTTATTGGCTTCAGCGACTTCAAGGGCAGCTTCTTGACTAACCCATTGCCCTTGCGGTGTCAGGTGACACGGTTTAACCCAAGCCCTATGGCAATATAGCGAAATGTTCGGGTTATTGTAATGAGGATCTGCTGTCCACCAACGTTTAGCCATTATTACTAGTCCTTTGTTTCAATTGTTTAAATTGTTTCAATTCGCGCGCCCACGCGTGGGCGCGCCATCATTCTCCAATCAGATAAGAAGGGATATTCATGACGGCATCACGATATGCCCGGAGTGTAAAGACGTAATCAAAATCCTTGTCCCAATTCAAATCTTTAACCGCACGATTTACGGCTGAACTGATTTCACTCATCAACGGATCGAAACCGGCTGGCAAGGTGAACTTCAAAAGGGAATTCTGATTTTTGTGAAGAATAAGAATATCTTCACCGTCTTTGTACACAGTGATTTCCGGGACGGAAATTCCGACGACTTCGGTCATGTTTTTCATTCTTAAATCCTTTCTTGCTTTCGATGACAATACAATAACACATATCCTCTAATCTGTCAAGAGCGTCAAAAGATTTTCCCAACCTTTGATAAGAAATTCCGCATAGGCATTATCATTTCTACCGTACCATCCAATGCTATAGGGATGATGGAATTCAACAAGTTCTAAATTCCCGTTAGATAATCTTCCGATATCAAGAGCCCCGTACACGTCTTGTGGGATATCTATTTCAAGTTTAGGTGCAGGTTCTTCTTCATCTTCTCCTTGATACCATCCTGTTTCAAGGATATTCCCTTTCGCAACGTAGTATCTCCATTCCTGTTGAAAGGAAACAATATCGGAAATCCAATATTCATCAGCAAGGCATTCTTTTATAAGCTTTCCTTTTTCTTTTACGAACCCAGTGAAAGTCTTGTATTTATCAGCAGGTTTGACGAAACACTCTCTTCCGGGAACTCTAATCGTTTTTTTGATTCTTCTTGAAACGAGAACCGATGCCCAAGGAGGATAGTAATCTGGTTCAAAATGGAGGCCCAAAACAGACTCTATGAAATCAGTGGTTCCGATGAAAAGATTTTTATTGATATCAAATCCTCTGCCATCCTTTGAAAGACGGAAAGGAGTACCTGTTATCGCACACCATTTGTGCATCGCAAGGAACTCCCTCCCACTAATATTCGATTCAAAAATGACGATTTCAGGTTTTATTGTCGGGCATTTTGTTTGCGATTGCATTTATTTCATGGAAGGTTAGATTCCTTCCCTTTATCTTTTCAGCCTTATTAATCAAAATAAAGATGTTATAAATTTGGGTTTCATCTAGTTCTTCTACTGGACAGTTTTCTGCTTTCATATTAAAAACCTTAGCATTATCGGCTTTCTTTGTCAAGGAAGAATGATTGTTTGCCATTTTTTTACCTTTTTCAACAAGAATCGGTTTTTCCCCTATGGGAACTTCATTATTCCAATATTCAAAATTATCACAATATGATTTTAAGGCGTGGAAATTATTGACGGGTCTTTCCCCGACATGTTCTGTAATATATGCAGGATCAACAAATCTTCCTGTCTGTACCCATCTTGTCAGAGATCGTTCTATACTACTGTCAATATCTATATCCACGAGAGACAGATTTACTTCATATCCGTGATTTTTCCAATCTTGGATTAGAAATTTCAGCTTGTCTTGGTTTTTACCGACTGTCGGGAAAACGATATTGTCTCCTTGGCTACGACACATGGGTAAAATACGTTTTTCCGCGATTTCAGCACTTTCCGCATGTACGATACCAGCGCCAGAACCACCATTAAATTCAGGAAGAAATTCTTTCGCCATATCAGCATCCACCGCTAAGGCTCCTCTTTCTTCTATAATCCTATTCACGACCACCTTGCTTTTACCTGCACCTGGAAGCCCCATAACAATAAATAATTTTCTTTCTTTTTTGGAAGATCCTTTGTTATAAAGCTTTTTGGCGATCTGACTTTGAAGTTCTTTTCTTTCTTCCGTGTTTTTATACTTGGTTGGAATTTCATTCTGATGCTTCGCTCGTTCTTCTCTTACGCAAGGAAGATTCCACCATCTATCTCCACCGATAGTACGTCTTGCCCAAACAATAGAACTGTTCATTATCATATTAGAAACAGCCCATCTGTTTTTTTCTATAGGAGAAATTATTTTAAACCAGTGAACTCCATATTTCTTTATAAAGTTTTCACGCATAGAAATCGCTGACTTTATAGTTCCGTCATGATGTCTGATTAACGCTATCTGGTGTGTTTTATTAAGCCTTCTGAAAGCCACAGGATCAGAATTTAAAGCCTTTTTTATTTCTTCATCCATACCCGATTTGGGTGCTGTCTTTTTATTAGACCAGCCCTTATCTGTCTTGAAGAAGCCGCTTCCTGGATTTTTCTTATGTTCCGGGTCCCAGATATAATTTTGTTCAGTCATTTTCATCCTTAAAATCAGGACATTCAAAAACAGGAGTCGTCATATTATTCTTGACGCACAACTCATAAAGTTCCTTGGCTTTCTTACAATTTTCTTTTGTCCCTAGGCTAAATTTTCCACACCTGAAACATAGACAGTGTTCGCGGTGTTTCCCTTTTAGGTTTCAATTCATGCGCCCACGCGTGGGCGCGACACATAGATAAGCGTTGTTTTTTAAAAAGGTTCTTGTTTTTTATTCGTATTTTGAATTTCCTTTTCTACCCAATCTCTGACACAGTTTAATGAACAAAATTGAAAATCTTGATTTTCAATGTCCTGACAGTTGCTCAGATAGAAATATGAAGGGTCTCCGATAACTCCCTTTACTTCAATTACCTTTCCGCAATTTTCACATGTTATTCTAACAATATTTTCAACCATTTGTTTTCCCTTTCTTTCCTATAAGTTTTCAAATACGTCCAAAATAAGAACAATTTCGTCCAGTTTCTTCTCGAAGAAATTCACTATTTTGTTCCAATCTGTTAATGTATTGAGTCCGAATATTATACGGGTCACAACATTCACATGGCGGATATTCTTTCCCGGTCTTTATGTCATAAATGCCACCGTGCCAACTACCGCAACATTCATGTCTCCCACAAAAACAGAGACGATCCCAAAACCAATGATAGTTGCCTGCCCTACATTTTTTAAACAGGAATGGCAAGGTTTTTATCAAAGTCCGTTTCCATAATGGACTATATCCGCTAGACATGTATAATCTCCTGAAAGTCAGGAGTCAAACCAATAAGTGCTACTCCAGCTTCGATTAATATTTCCGAACCGATACGGCAATTTTCAGCCCAATCGCCTTCCCCTTCAAATTTTCCTTCCATCGTCACGACCTTGGAAATGCCAGACTGGGCAATCGCTCTTGCACAGTCACTACACGGCCACCCGTGTCCCGAAATATACATTGAACAATTGTCGGTAGGAATTCCATATCGGGCGGCATTATAAATAGCATTGCGTTCCGCATGTTCCGTCCAATAAAGCTTGAAAGGTCTTTGGTGTCGATATTCTAAGTCGTCATCTACACCTCTAGGGAAGCCGTTGTAACCCGCAGAGATAACAGAATTGAAGATATTCACAATCACACAGCCGACTTTAGTAGACCTATCTTTCGATTTCTTTGCCGTCAATTCGGCCATCCCCATAAAATATTCATTCCATTTACACTTTTCCATTTAGGACCTCTGATAAAAACTTGGATGATTTTACAGTACTTCTGCCTTTTGAAAAATTCAAGCCGCATTCGTCAAGGAAAATCTCTTCAATCTTCTCCCAATTTGAAATAACCCTATCCCATGAAACAGAAAAACCACGGATGATTTCAAAATCTTCCTTCAATTCTGGAACCATATGGACAAGATTTAAACAGCGGTTAAAATCATAGATGTCACCGACACAACAACACTCTCTAGGAGAATGCCCTCCACCGACAGCCGCCATGAAGAGAGAAGAACTCCCTGTCTTCCCGCAAGAAACCCATTCTAAAATCTTGATGATTTTGTTCTTAGATATCTCTTTTTTTCTGTTTACGGCGAAACATTCATTACGAATATCTGAATCCATGCAGACTCCAATTGCATAATTGGTAAGTATTCCAGAATATTCTTCGGCGGTTTTTGCTTTAAACAATCTTTCAATCGATTTAGATAATATTTCTGTCATTTCAATCCTGCAATTGTTACTGCCATGTTTTTGCCGTCAAATTCCGTACGCTGTTCTGCTTTGGCTACATCTAGTAGGCTTGCGACAATGGTATCAAATACGTTTTTTCCTAAATCAGTATGCTGAAGATCCCTTCCCTTGAAACGCATCGTTATTCTTACCTTATGCCCGTCTCTTAGAAATTCCTTGATTTGACGGGTTTTGGTCTTGATATCATTGCTTTCTACATTTGGGCTGAACTGCACTTCCTTGATAGTCGCCTGCTTGCTCAGTTTCTTTTGTTCCTTTTCCCGTTTTTGCTGTTCATAACAGAATTTTCCGTAATCGATAATCCTACAAACAGGAGGTCTTTGGTCTTCGTTTATTTCAACCAAATCTTTACCGGCGTTTATGGCCATTTCCTGTGCCACCTTATTATCTACAATACCGATCATTTCTCCGTTTTCCCCGATAAGACGGACTTGAGGCATACGGATTTGCATATTGAGTCTCATTACTTTCTGGTTATTCCCTTCATTTCCTTATTTCTTTCCGCTTTTTAGGAAAGACATATCTTAAAATAGATTCAAGAGATATCTTTTTTAGTTTGTGGAAAAAGTTATTTCTTTCCCGTGATGCACAATTTCTTGAAATCTTGCTTTTTTAAGAAGGTATTTTGATACCTTCTTCATCGTTTCATAACTGTATTCGTTAGATTTGGGGTCAAAAGAACGCATTAGACTTTGATTACTGATATACTTTCTGTGTATAAACTCAGAGGATGAAGATCTCATCTTATTGTGTCGCAGCTTTGTCGTTAACTTAATTAAATAGTCTTGATAAATTTTAGGTGTGACAAATTCTTCAAATCGGAGTAAAATATCGAAATAGGTTTCTTTAAAATCTTCCCAGTGTTTGGTTTCTGTATGAAGGTAGACGAAGAGTTCTTTGTTGCTGTCAACGGAATAACCGATGAAATAGCACAGACCTTTTTTTTCACGAATGTTTTCCCAAAGAGGAGAAAAGAACCCATCAGACAACAAATTCACGAAAAATTTCAAACTAAGTTCACTAAAACCGCAGTCTTTCCTTTTAATTTCAGAAATTAGAATTTGGTAATCAGACTGCCTTTTCACTTCTGAAACGATTGTCTTATTTGTGAATCTCGCTTCCAAAGCTTTTCGCTTTGAACAAGGGACACTAGTTTCTATTGTTTTACAGAGGGAAGAATATGCCTTTTTTATGTTTTTCCCGCCAGCGAAAATGACAGATACCGGTTTAGAAAAATGTTCCACGTAGAACTTTTGGAACTTTTTATAGGTAATAGATTCAATATCTTCACGTCTTCCTATAGGTCCGTCATACCTGAAAATTTCTCTACTTGTGGCCATCTGGATAGCATAATCATTGAGGTAAGAATCATACTCTTGTAAAATGATAGACTTTTCTTCTTCAAATTCTTTTTCTGTCGGGACATAGGAAAGACATTCTAAAACATAATTTTTCGCAAATTTGGCGATTTCTAAATCTCCGCTACGGCAATAGAAACAGACACAATCATCATCTGTAAAAGCGTTGGTTTCTATGTTGTAGATGTTGATTGTTTCCATAAAATCCTTTTCCTTCTTACATTTCAAGTGTTCCGCAAGGTGGCTGATCCCACGTAAGCCTTTCCTTTCAAAAAGACCTCCCGCTTCAAAAACGGCAAAAATCGCGCCGAAACCACTTGTTTCTTCTTCGAAAAATACTCCAGATTCCATTGTTTTATTCCTTTTTTGATATTTTTACGCAAAGCTATAGAGGAAATCACATGACAAATTACCGTAAAACGATTATACTTTATCTCTTTTCCCAAATGCTATGTCTTTTTTTGCCTGCTGGGCAACAAGGCGTGTTTGTCACAAAGCAAGATAGGGAATCGATTAGAAATCTTCAGTCTAGAACCAACGATTATGAAAGAGCTATCTTCACCAACGGAACAGAAAACTTTTCCCTTGATGATAATGGAATTTCTGTTTCCAACCTTTCTTTAAAGAATCTTATATTTCCGAACGCTTCAGTCACCAATTTTTTCTGGGGAAAGGAAATAATCGTTGACTCTGAAGGGAAAGGGAATTTTTCCACAATACAAGGTGCCGTCGATTATATAGATGGGATTCACGACACAAATGATAGCATAGAAATCAGCGTTAGGATAGTATCAGGAAATTATTACGAAAATGTTGTTGTCAGAAAGAAAAACATCATTATCCGTGGTGATGACAGAAGAAGCAAACTTTGGGGCAGCCTTACTATAATGGATTCTCCGACGTTCGTTTCTGGGTTGTATATCCGAAGTGTAGACGGGTCAACCCCTGTAACCTATACGAACATAGATTCTTCTTTCCTCGGTAGTTTCCATAACTGCTATATTCTCAACGCAATTAATCTAGACACGAACACCTATTGTTTTTCAGTCGCTAACTGTAATGTTAAAATAAATATTAACAATACGGAAATCTACACTGCGAACAGACATTCAGGAGAAAATGCAAAATCTATCCTGTTTTATATGAATGGCCCTGGGGGCGGCAATTTAGAGGTACATTCTTGCCGGCTCAAAACTTCTTCATTAGACAAAGATAATGATGAAATCCTTGCGATTCTTGACGGGAGTTCCAATATACAGATAGAAAATTCGACATGGATGGCGATACATGATGCCAATCCATCTATCATTATAAATGATAATTCATGGGTCGGTTGGTATGATAGCGCGTGTATGAACGACAAGGATTTAGACAGACACATTGTTATCACAGGAACAAGTCCGAATAAAATATGGTATTATCAGAAACAAGTAGGAAGTCTAAAAATTACAGGGAATCTGAGATTAGGTAACGAAGATTCTCCTATTCAGCTTTTCAGCGACGGAACCAACACTTTTCAAGTGGATGTGGATTCCGTGACGAACAAGTTTCTTACGGCGACTAACGGTGGTCTTACAAATGAAAACGACAATATCGCTCTTTCCGCCCTTTCTCTTTTCGCGGATACCAATAGGATTGAAACTTTGTGGTCGAAAGACAGAACTGAATTCCGTGACGCGACGGGTGGAGTTTGGAGAATTTATACCGTTATTTCCAATGAATTTCCTGTCGTCATAACACAGCATTATGATTCCGTCACTCTTGATTCCACATTAACCAATTATCTTAAACAAACGGAACTTTCAGAAGAAATAAGAAACATCATTTCTGGATTTGGATACCTTACGAACAATCACGAAAATGTCACTTTAGGCGGAGTGGGATTGGGAACCTATGAAAAAAATTCCTTAGCGGCAAGTAATTTATTCCTTTCCGGAACGGCTATCATCTCTAATAAAATGTCAATAGGTGGAACTGAAACGGATTCGGCGACACTTACAGTAAATGATTCTACAGGATCAGGAAATATAAGAATCGGTTCTTTCGGTGTCGGAAGCGGATATTTCATGGAGATAATAGACAATTACATAAACCTTGGCTCAGGATATTCCGGATTCTCTGGATCTTTGAAACTCAATAAAAACGGCTGGACAGAGACTTCATATCTCTATACGGATCGCATAGGAATAAATACAAATTCCCCTTATGAAGCACTGCATATAAACGGGAATACCTTGGTCGAAAGCAATATAACGGTTATGGGAACAGGGGAAATCGGAGGGACAGTACTCCGTGAAACCGGTGGTTATGCTATTGAAACGACACAAGACGGAGACAGCAGAATGCTATATATTTCAAGAAAAGATTCTTCTGTTATGCCGAAACTTAGAATAGAAGGCTATGAAAACGGCTTGGGAATAATCAACGATCAGTCTTTCACTGGGAAGGCGTCTTTATCTTTGTTTTCCAGTGGAAATATTGATGCTTGGCATTCTCTAACTTTAAACCCAGACGGATATGTCGGAATAGGGCTTTTTTCTCCTACAGAACGTCTGCATGTCCGTGGAAACGCGTTGATAGAATCAAATCTCACTGCTTCTGTTCTTTATTCGACTTCTGGAGATTTGTATCTTCAAGGCTTAAATTTTGGACCAAGGATTATCAACAGTATTACAAACGGACAACAAGGTCCTATCACTTTAGGTGCGGCATCTTTTGGAAATATAGGAGAGGATACAGGATTACGGATACTAGGAACACAAACTGGTGATAATTGGTCAGGTCGTATTATTGCAGGTGGCCCGTCTGTAGTTGTCTTATTAGGTCAATATGGGGACAGAGCTTGGCTAGGAGCACGTACTGCTGATTTAAACAGTTGGGAAAATTTTGAAATTAATCCAGATGGAAATAAAAAAGTATATCTCGGAGCGTATCCATCTCAAGGCCGGCCAATTCTTACGATTGATAATGCTACTGGGGAAACGACTATTAAAGGTGGAACTGTAAGAATTTCTAACGATGGCATAGGGAATGGCGGCAACTTAATTGTTGACTATACTAACACCTCTTCTTATTTCAGCACAACAAATTCTTACGGATTGGGTCCAACTATATCCAATTTTCAGCTAAACATCTTCAGTGACGGAACAAACACATTCCAAAAAGACGTTAACGTAAGAAATTCGATGTTCTTAACAACTGAGAACGGCGGTATTACCAACGGGCAAGATAACGTAGAACTGGGTAATATAACGGCCAACGGAACGAATACCGCTGAAGTCTTACGTTCTGAATCTGGAGATATTTATCTTAGAGGAACGAATTTCGGTTCAAGAATCGCCAACGGAGTTACAAACGAGCAAGACAACGTTGAATTCGGCGCAGTTTCGGTTTCAAATTTTACGAGTATCGGCACTGTTGTTATTACCAACGGTTCTGTCTTCATTCAAGGTGCTGAAAATCGTGAAGGCCATGCCCCTCTTGTCGTTCAGAACACATCTCCCTATTCTGAACCTTGGTCTCAATATGCTCAGGTTTGGCTTACTCCTTCCGGTGACAACCTAGCAAGAATGAGGGTTGACGGTGCCTTCCTTATGAACGGAAGGATTGACGGCACGCACTTCAACGCAGATGGCAGCCAAGGCGCTGGTTTCAATTATTTAGGAGGCCCTGGCTTATCACCACATGGCGGTGTGTTTACTACCCCTACTTGGGAAATAGATTATCCGGCATTAGGAATTATGGATTTTAACACCTACGGGACGAACAGAATAAGAATCGGTGCCGATGGCAATGTTGTAATCAGCAATAATCTGACAGTCGCTGGAACCAATACCGCTTATGAAATCTTTATAAGCAACACCGTACACGCGGAAGATTTCCTTCTTTATGAAGACTCTGGTTTTACCGGGAACATCAACGTAGTCGGCGGAATTTACAAGAATTATGTAGACACAAACACAATTATTCTAATCGATCCTAATATCAGTGTTTATAAGATATCGGTTTCAGAACCTTCAGCGTTCTCAAATAATTTATCAAGACTAGAGATGAATCAAAGGATTGCGGAATGGGAATTATGGATAGATTTCACCACAACAAACGCTCTTTATTCAACTTTCCAAGGGTTTTCTTTCCAACAGCAACCTGATTTTACCGTAACTGGTTGCTATAAATTCGCTTGTAGCACAACAGACGGAATCACTGTGCAGGCAAAACAGTTATATCCGACTATTTATGAACGGGAAACGGCAAAGATTTTAGACATTAATGGAGATGCCTTTTCTGTCGGACACAATTTATTCCTTAAAGATTATTTTAATACAGATACGATTGGTTCAATTACGATTATCGAAGATCCTTCAAAAAAATGGATTTTAGAATTGACTCTTGGCGGAAATTCACTTGGAACAAATTCATTGATTTGGGGATTGGGCGTCTTTCGACCTGGTTTTGGATATTCAGAATTTAAAACAGTCATAACGCCTAAAGACGAATTAAACCTTCTAAATTATTTAGGAACATATTCTCAACGCAGTTACACAATCACTATCCCTTCTGTGACAGAGATAGAAAACGGCGACAATTTAATCAGGTATGTACATATTTCTGCTTCTAACGCCACAGACAACATCTTTATTCAAAAAGCCGTGATTAAAAAGATGAATGAACTTGAAGAATCAGCCTTCGGCCAAGGTTTGTGACCATAAATTTTGATATCTGATATCTTTGAAAGAGGGGACATTAGATATGATAAAGAAATTGGTTCTTGCCGTTTTCATGGCATTTTCATTAGACGCATATTCAGAAACAAGCATAAAAGAATGGCTTCTGACGCTTAAAGCTAGTTCCGAACAAGCGGCATCCCATATAAATACGGCTTGGAAACATCTTACAAGCGACGAAAAAATAAGAATAGGTAATTCTGTTACCAATAATCAGGATTCCGTTGTCTTTGGAGATATTAACATTTCCGGAACAACGATCAAAATGAATCAGGAAGCAGAGTATTGGAATCCGATCATATTCCCCAGCTTAAGCATCTTGGGGACGGCATCAATCTCAAATCTCATTATTAACAATTCCATTTCCGATCAGTTGTGGGGAAACACCAGAATTTCTTTTGACAATCAGAAAGGGCTTGTTTTTTCCACTTCAGAAAACCAAGGAGAAGCGATTGAAAGAACAAGAATAGATTTGAACGGCAATATCAGCGTTTCCAACAATTTGTTTGTCAGAGGTTACGGACAGGCTGGAGGAATTATCCTTTCCAACGGTACAATCGGTCTTCCTGTAAGTGGAAGCACTCTTACACGAGAGGGACAGTTAGGCTGGGACTCTGTATGGCAGACTCCTTCAATAAAGCTGAACAGTAATGTAACAGGACAGGTTTTCTTGGAAGATTTTATCTTTGTTACAAACGTTACAGATATTTCGATACCTGACGGTGCGGCGGTTTATGCGGTCGGAATTGAAGGCAAGTTTAGATGTGTCTATCTCGCGACTTCAACAAATCCTATTTGCAGGATAGCGACGAAAGGATTGGCGACAGAACATATTCTCCCTCATGGAAGCGGTCATGTAACTGTTCGAGGAGACGTTAATCATATTAATACTTCTTCATTCATCTCCAATGATGCGGTTTACCTTTCAGTAGTTCCGGGTGTCCTCACTTCCGTTTTGCCGCAGTTTCCTGAAGACCAAATTTCTATGGGAACTGTGGATATCGTATCTGAAACTGAAGGCCGTATTGGAGTTAATATTCGTGCGGTAGATAGAAAAGAAGAAAATCTTGTCGGAACCCTATATTCTTACAATTCAAAACTTTCCGATATCAACGGATATCATCTTCTTTCCAATGAATTTGAAAATGTAGAGGGATATACGACATATACAACTAATGGAATTACAAATGGTCAAACGATTATTTCTTATCTTTCCCCTATTTCAAGGGTTACAGCTTTAGCAGGAGGTGTATCAGCAACAATCCGCCTTTATGCGACAGTCAGCAAAGACGGGAATAATCTTGGAGGATTGATTGCCAGGTTATCGGCATATACTACCAATATGACCCTTTTGGCATCCTACACTTCAGAATATCTGCTTTTGGATCAAAATGAGATAAAAAGAGATATACGGGTCTCAATTCTTAGCAATCAGACTTTTACTGTTCCCATAAGGTTTTCTTTGGATCTTATAGCACAGCACACTTCAGATTTCCGTACATATTCTGTTTTCGCTGAAGACGGAAGACCTTTACGCGTTGAAGTTCCTCTTCCATCCGGGCAGTTCGCATTTCGAAGTGATTTGGATAATTATGTAACTATTCCGGCTTGGCAATATACAAATTCTATTAAGCTTGACATAACAGATGGCGTCGCGACTAATCTTACTATTATCAAACCTTTGATAATTAAAGGAATAGATCATTCAAATCAAGACCTTTTCTTCCCTCAATCTAATGGAGTTCAAGTTATAGGAGATCCGGACCAGGACTTGTTCTACGGATTAGGAGGCAGCATTGGAAAACCTGCTTGGTGGATGCAAACTTACAGAAATGAAAATCCCTCTAGCCTTCATAGCCCTGAATTTTTGTATATCAGCAATGCTAGAATCAAGAAAGACATTATGGTGATTTCAGAAGGCGGAAGAGTATCAATCAATAAAAATTCAAACATTCTTGATTATCACAGTGACTATCAAGGATATCAGACTGGCAATCTAAATGACTTAAACTTCAGTGGAGTTTATACATATTCAAAACAGCGAAAATATAATGTTTATATATCATCAGTAGGAAATCCTGATAGATGGAGTTGGAGGAAAAGTTATAATAATGGATTGACATGGATAGAATCTGGAATTACAAATGACTGTTCAATCACGAATATGGTTATTGAAAATGGTATTTATGTTAATTTTAACAATATTACCGGCCATAATCTTTATGACGCATGGGTAAGAACAGGTTATTCTCAGCTTCCTTCAGCAACAGTTCATATCGCCCCTCCGGCATATGAAGAAATAGGATTTGTCACTAATTACAACAATGAAAGCGGTTGGGAAGATTTAACCTATACAATGTCTTCAACTGTACATTCCGATGATAGGCGTATCCTTACAAATTTGACTTCCGCCATTTATCTCGGTCGCGGAATCAAAATGAATTCTGTATTTTTTAATCTTGCAGAATATGCTGTGGGTTTGAATCTTGTATTGGAATATTGGAACGGAAGCAACTGGAATCAAATCAGTCCTGTTACACACCATCTTAATGATGGAACCTCTAATTTCATGACTTCCGGACAAATTTCTTGGGATAAGGCATTAATGCCTGATTGGCAGACAAATGGCGTTTCAAGATATAGCGGAGAAGATTATTATTGGATCAGAATAAGATCATCAACAGTCCCTTCCATTTCTCCGAAAATAAAAAATATTACACCTCAAGGTAAAACTAGGTTTGGAATTATGGGACGAGCTTTTGACGATGACTATGCTTTTTATGTAGATGGATTTGGAAGCAGTTATCAAATAAAAGGATATCAGACAGATACTGGTACTACATTTGAAGCTAATCAACTCATTACGGCGGGCGCTGTCAACAATTTATTAGATGCATTCAGAAACTTTAATCTGTATTTCTCTACAAACAACAATCCTATTTCTGTACCGAACAAACTCTTAACCATATCTACTGTTCCGACATGGCAAACCACGACTGTTCTTAATTCTGGAATTAACTTTGTTGCAAGTTTTATATCTACTAATATGATAGGAAGCACATCTATTCCCGCCAATACTAAGTATTCAACAACATACTATGCTGCAAAAACAACATCCCAAGAAGCTAATACTCTTTGGGAACTTATAGAAGTCGGGAATGGGTTTACAAATATTCTCGGACAGTCTGCGGAAACGCCTCTTGTACAAACGACTCCTACAATCATTTCAACATCAATTTCTACAAAATCTAATATGACTGTTTCTTCTACGGGTTATTTAGGTGTAAGAATTTATGGGATAAGATATGGGAATGCAGCAAGCATGAATCTTTATGGTGGTGGAAATTATGGGTCATCACTTGTCCTTCCTACTCTTGGTGGTGCTCCATTAAGCATTACCGAAGCTCCTATTGATGATATTGCATATGGCCGTAAAAATCAATCTTGGACGCAAGTCCTTGAACCAGATGGAAGTGGGGTAGGCCTTAGTGGAATTGTAAAAGAAACAGACCCTAAATACATTAATACTTTAACCAATGAACAGGATCTTGCTGCGCTTAGGACTTATCATTACGGAAGCCAGGATATAATTGAAAGTCAAACAAATTGGTTTCAAACAGATAATGATGGAACAATTACTAATTTTATATATCAAACCGGTCGTGAAAATGTAGTAATACCGTGGATGATAGACGGAAAGGAAATTATAAAAATAGGGGATCACGCATTTCTTTTAAAACCTATTGAAACCATAACTGCCCCAAAAACAATTAAATATATCGGCGAAACGGCATTTCTACTATGTACGAATTTAGTATCGATTTCTTTCCCGGCTGTCGAAATCATTACTAATCAAGCATTTTCTAATTGTAGAAACTTAACTAACATAATCCTTCCAAATGCATATTATTTTGACAACAACGTGTTTTCTCAATGTACAAATTTACAATATGCAAATTTACCGAATGCGACTATATTTAAAAATTATGTGTTTTATAATTGTTTAAAGTTACATACGGTAATTTTGCCCAAAATAGAAGAAATCAGCGAGGGCGCGTTAGAAAATTGTAACAATTTAACATCTATTGTTTTTTCTTCAAACGCACCTGTTGTTTCTAGTCTCACTTCGATATTCGAAAACACTTCTTCTAATCTTATATGCACTGTAAACAACAGTTTTGCTACTGGCTGGGATGATACCTTTCAGGGAAAGCGAGTAGTCAGATTACCTGTCTACGCGGATACTGCGATTATTGATAATATCTTTATCGGGAATACGATACAAGATACGAAATTAAATATATTTACAGACGGCACTAATATATATCAAACAGATGTAATAAATCACACAAATAAGATTTCTACCGACTCATCAGTAACAAATATTTCGCAACATTTAATTATTTCTGCTGGGACTATCTATGAAAGACCTGATTTAGTCCCGTCGCCAGAATCGTGGTTTACTTTTGATGGTACTAATACAATTACCGGGTATGTTGGTCCAACTGTAAATTCGGACAATATTGTTATTCCATATCAAATAAACGGAAAACCTATTACAAAAATAGGTAGTTATTCTTTTGCGCATAATTATATTTCACATGATGTTACTGGTATAATTTATATGCCGAATATTATAACTGATATTGATGATGAAGCATTTCCGGGATATCCTAATAAAGTGTATCTTCCGAGTAGTTTGAAACGAATAGGCAGTGGAGCATTTGACGAATCCGCTTTGGCTATATTTGGTGATGTAATTTTACCTGAGGGTTTAACTAATATCGGAAATTATGCTTTTGAATATTGTACGTATGTTAAAAATTTGACTATCGGTAAAAATGTTAAATATATAGGCAATTTTCAATTCGGAGGATTTGGTTATCATGCTCCTGTAAATATTTATTGGTACGGAGATAAACCCGAAGTCGGAGAACAAATATTTACAACATGCCCTCCGAATTCAGTAACCAATATAATTATGAATCCTCAAGCGTCAGGATGGGATTCAACATTTGAAGGAATGCCGGTTATAAGATATCCTCTTTATGCTGATAAATTATATTCTATTTCTGGAGATTTATATCTACAAGGAAGCAACTATGGATCGAGAATTATTAACAGTATCTTGAATTGGGACATTGCTTTTGAATGGGGGAATCATGCACAAGCTGGTTATTCTACACATGAAGATTCCACCAATGCCGCTACAGCAGTTTTGTCAACGAGAACAATCACTATAGATGAAATGACAGGGTCATTATCCTCAAATCTTATTTTTAATACCGGATATGAATCAAGAATCTCGGCATTGGAAAATGCACCCGAATCCGGTGGAACTATAGCTTCTGTTTACTCCCCTATTTCTAACGTTGCAACCGGAACGACAGTCTCCGTTACTGTTTCATCGACTCAACAAATTTATTCCGTTGTGACAGATAGTAGAATACTATTGTTCACCAACAATCTTTCGTCTGTCGTTTTTAGCGGCACTTCGAATATCAGTT
>JALNVE010000003.1 GCA_023227695.1 Paludibacteraceae bacterium | reverse complement strand
TCCGAACACAGTTCAGGGGCGTGGCAGACGTGAAGTTTTTCATGTACAGGCTTGCCAAACTTTATTCTTGAATCTGGGGATTCTTGTCCTTGTACCAACCCCACCTATCCGCTGATCCAAAATAAACGGCGCAGCCCATCGATTTGTCGATGGGCTGCGCCGTTTATAATAAAGAGCTTTGCTCTATTTCCACTCGCAATAAGGATGTCTAGCCAAATGGGAATTGTAATAGCGTTTGTCGCCGCTTACCTCTTCGCCAATCCATTCGGGCTTTTCAAATGACTGGTTCTCGTCCTTCAATTCTATTTCTGCCATGACAAGACCTTCGTTCAACCCCATAAATTCATCTACTTCCCAGCAGTTTCCTGCATACATTATCTTGTATCTGTGCTTTTCAACAATAGGGGTTTTGCAAAGCTTTAGAAGGCCTTCTGCGTCTTCCATCGGAATGTCATACTCATATTCCTGTCTGGAAATGCCTTTTGACTTGCTTTTAATGGTCAGTTTGGCCTTGTCGCCCTCTATGCGCACGCGTACAGTATTGTCGCCTGGCTCATTCAGATAGGCTTGTTTATAATGAGTGCCGCTATTGCCGGCTTTCCAATTGTTGTTTTTAAGTAAGAACTTGCGTTCAATCTCCATGTTCATATTCGGATGATTTTTTTTGTTGAAGTTGTGCAAAGATACATTTTTCCGATTAGTCTGATTAATGATAATCGATCTAATTAGTCCAGTTGGTGACGCAATTCCCTTCAGAGTTGCATTCAGCCCAGAGGTTGTTCCCTTTGATGGCCACATGTGAGCGAATTCTAACTTGTAGAGAAATCAATTTCTCACTGGAGACAAGATGCTTTTCTGACGTTCACTCGGAAATTCGTATTTAAACTTTTTCATAAAAAAAGGAACTCAAAGTTCACTTTGAATTCCTTTTTTCTATGGTTAAAAACCGATTTTTAGCAGATCTTGGCGTAACCGGTTTCGTCTTTTCTGTTGTTGACGCACTCTTCCAGATAACTCTGTACGTGGCGTATTCTTTTCTCTTCGAAAATTTCTTGAATCGTAATCATGAGTCCTGTCTCTTCAACCTCGGCAAACTCGTCATTAATACAAGTTCCAAACGTCCGCATGGAAGGAGACAGTGACATGTATGCGTTGATTAGTGGCGGGATGTTTTTGCCACGTTTACGAACCTCTTCTTTCAAAATGCAATAATCCTCCTTGTAGCTATTGCCGTTGAACAGACATGCCATCTCTTGCTCGTCATAATCTATTGGCAATGGGTTATAAGGATAAACAAGATGATCCTTGTCCGGAAAATATTTCTTCATGAAATAGAGAATCAGGTTTCTTGAATCCTTTCCGAAAGTTGGATACATTGTAGCTTTTCCGAAGAAATAACCTGTTTTAGGGATGGTGATCATTAAAGCACCTAGGCCGTCCCATAGATTGTCGAGAGCGAATAGGCTCTTTGCACCCATGCGGGTGGATTGATATTCAGGACGAACAAATGAACGTCCTAGCTCAATCGTATATGGAAGATATTCCTTAATGAATTTCTCGGAATAGTCGAATAGGTGAGAGGATGTCAACCTGGGCTTTCCGTCGCTTGCGAAAGTGACGTTAGAGCCGTGGATATATCTGTATCCTCCGATAATCTCTTTTTGATCAGGATTCCAAACGATAAGCTGTTCGTAAGGAACTTCCATTAAATCAAATTCATCTACATCGATAGATTGACCAGAGCCTCCGCCTGATGAGCGGAATGATATCTCTCTAAGTCTACCTATCTCTTTCATGACATTGGGAGAGTTGTGCTGATTGATTACATAAATCTCATTATTCCCTTTGTTCGTTTTCCTTAAGAGATGTTCTGGAGTTAATTCTGCCTCCAGTAGTTTTACGTCTATAGGATCTATAATATTCTCCATTTGTTCACTGTTTTTTGTGTATTAAGGAGTTCGTTCTGTTATAGCTTGTATACAATATCTTTTACATAATCAGCCCATTCATTGGGGCTTTTGCTCTTATCGAACGTTTGCCATGGAATAGGTTTCCCTATTTTAACAACGTATGTGGAATTCTTGCTTTTGAAAAGTTCGTCAACCAAATAAAGCATCTCTATGTTAGCCTTGATGCCGAGTTTGGTTCTGTAATAAGCAAGATTATAAAAGAAATTGGAGTTTTTTCCAATAAAATGCAAAGGTACAATATCCCTTTGGTATTCTATGGCTTTAGTAATGAAAGTTTTCTTCCACTCTAAATCTTTTATGATGTGATGTTTTTGCCTTCTGGAAACCATTCCTGCAGGGAAATAGAGTATGGAGGCATCCGATTCATAAGTCTTGTTGATCTCTATGGTTGCCCCTTTTGTCTGTCCTCCAAATTTATTAATGGGAATGAAAAAATTCTGCATCTGTTCCACATGCATAAGCAGGTCGTTTACGGGTGCCTTGACAGTTTCGTATTTGTGACTTAAATAGTCGAGCAAGATGACGCCCTCAGCTCCGCCCAATGGGTGGTTAGATGCGAAAATTACACGAC
The DNA here is from genome assembly GCA_023227695.1 of Paludibacteraceae bacterium. Classification (GTDB taxonomy): domain Bacteria; phylum Bacteroidota; class Bacteroidia; order Bacteroidales; family Paludibacteraceae; genus RGIG10190. Next base: position 35,794 of record JALNVE010000003.1, on the reverse strand, counting down.
CATTTTCGGGAAGATTCTCTTCTCCTTCTACTTTCAAACTCCAATTGAATCGTTTCATGTTCGAACCTGTGAACTCATTGCCTAGCTTATACTTATCCTCTATAAAAATTTGGTTAAGATTGTCTTGATGAATGATCTTTTTAAGATAGGAAACAATGAATTTTGGCAATTTCTTTTTTAATCCCGGTGCTTTGCTCTCAAGTAAAGCGTCGATGTCTACTTTCTTTTCTTCTATTACTTCTTTGCCGTCGCTCATTTGATGATTCTTTTTACTTTAATATTCAAAATTACTTTTTTTTCGCTTATTCTTCCCTCTTTTTATGCTTAAAAATAGGAAAGAGTTCTTGAAAAATGGTGCTATTATCGTTTTTTTATTGAAAACAGAAAGATCTTACTGTCTGTTTGAATATGTAATTGTATGTTTTGGAGTCGTTTTTGACTCTCATTTTCCTTGTTTTGATAATCTTCCATAGTTTTCCACACCACTTTGCTCCACTTTTCGATAGAAAGGTCAATTTTGTTCGTAAAGTAAACAATATCAATAGATTCTAAATTTAATTAAAAATGCTCGTTTTTATGCAATTTTGTTCATAACTTGTTGAAAAGCGGTTGAAGAGCAGTGTAAAAAAATGATGGTGGGGAAGAGTGGGGCATTGATAAAATTACTATCTTTGACTCGATGATTAATGTCGCAAATTGGATATGCTAAAATTTTTGGGAAATATTGAAGCTAAGGCAGATAGCAAAGGACGTTTGTTCGTCCCTGCTCTCTATCGTAAGTCGTTGGAGAAATCTGGCGAGGCTTCTCTCATATTGCGCGCAGATCCGATTAACAAATGCGTCAAATTATATCCCGAATCTATTTGGGCTAAGATGGACGAAGAATTTACTGCTCATCTGAATCTTTGGGATCAGAAAGATCTGGCTCTTTACCGTCAGTTTACTGCAAGCGTAGAGCCTATTGATTTAGACAGCAACGGACGTGTCCTGATTTCGAAACGTCATCTTGATATGATAGGCGTTGAGACAGATGCTCTGTTCGTAGGTGTGGGCAACTATTTTGAGATTTGGAATAAACAAACATTTGAAGGTAGCCTTAGTGCCATGGACGATTTTGCAGCAGCAATGCAGAGCAAGATGGGAAATAGCAAACAGGTACTTTAAAAGATAATAGATATGGAAGAAGAAATGGTATATCACACTCCGGCACTTCTCTATCCTTGTATGGAGGGTCTGGATATTAAACCAGATGGCGTATATGTAGACGTCACCTTCGGAGGTGGTGGCCATTCCCGCGAAATACTCCGCAGATTGGGTCCTAACGGTCACCTTTACGGCTTCGACCAGGATGAGGACGCAATGCAGAACATCATCGACGACGACCGTTTCACTTTCGTGAGAAGCAACTTTTGCTTTCTCACCAACTTCATGAAATATTATGGGGTGGAGAAGGTAGATGGTATCTTGGCCGATTTGGGTGTTTCCTTTCATCATTTCGATGATTCTGAGAGAGGTTTCTCCTTCCGTTTCGATGGAGACTTGGACATGAGAATGAACCAGAATGCTTTAGTTAAGGCTTCTGATATCTTGGAAACCTACACGGAGGCTCAGCTGGCAGACGTATTCTACCTTTACGGAGAACTCTCGAATGCAAGAAAATTGGCGTCAGCCATTGTAAAAACACGTTCCGAAAAGAAAATAAGAAGAATCTCTGATCTTCTTTCTGTTTTAGAACCTTTCTTCTCAAGAGATAAACAAAAGAAGGATATGGCAAAGGTTTTCCAGGCTATCCGTATCGAGGTGAACCACGAGATGGATGTGCTCCGTAAACTGTTGTCTCAGTCACGTTCCGTTTTGAAACCGGGCGGTAGAATGGTGGTTCTAACTTATCACTCTTTGGAGGACAGATTGGTGAAGAACTATTTCCGCGCCGGCAACTTTGAAGGAAAAGTGGAACAGGACTTCTTTGGAAATAGATTGACTCCGTTTCGTTTGGTCAACAATAAGGTGATTGTTCCGGATGAGGAGGAGATTGAAAGAAACCCACGTTCGAGAAGTGCAAAACTAAGAATTGCAGAACTGCTCGAACTATAAAATGAGGAGTAGGATTTATGTTTGAAAAAGTAAAAAAATCAGTAGCTAATGTGAAGGAGTTTTCCGATATGACGGGAACCTCTATCCATGACATTATTGCTGGAAGCTTTTTCACCAAGAATTTTTTTAGCCGTCAGTTGGGTTTGATTGTCATGATTGTTTTCTTGATTTTCTGTTATATAGGAAATCGGTATAGCTGTCAACAGAAGATTGTAGAGATAGATAGGCTACAGAAACAGTTGATAGATGTCAAACTGGACGCATTGACCCGTACTTCCGAACTAATGTTGATTAGTAGGCAGTCTCAGGTCAAATCGCAAATCAAAAGCCGTGGTGTCACTCTTTCAGAATCAACAGTTCCTCCCTATAAGATTGACTGACGTTGATGGCTTGAACAAAGAATTGAAGTTCGATCTCGTCTGTTGGCGAGAATAAAGTTTTAAAAAATTGTGTCGATAAAGAAGGATATCATAATACGTTTTGGTGTTGCGTATGCCGTGGCCGTCTTATTTGCATTGATCATTGGATACAGTGCATTTTCTACGATTGTGGGCGAAGGAAAGTTTTGGAGGAACCTAGGTTCGCGATACAAAATCGATAGTGTGATAGTGAAGGCCAATCGAGGCAATATCTTGGCTTGCGACGGCAAACTACTAGCCAGTACGATTCCTTCTTATACGCTTTATATGGATTTCAAGGCCGACGGACTGGTTCGTGATACTTTATATAAATATATAGATTCGCTGTCCATCGCATTGTCCAATATTTATTTGGATAAAACGCCTTCTGAACTGAAGAGACACATTTTGGCCGGTTATAGGAGTGGCAAACGTTGGTATAAGATTAACAATCGCAAGCTCTCTTATACCGAAAAGAAAGAGGTGGAACAGTTTCCTCTTTATCGTTTAGGTCAGAATAAGGGTGGATATGCTTGGGAAAACCAGGTGAAGAGAAAGAAGCCATTCGGCTCGTTAGCATCCCGAACCATCGGTGATATTTATGCCGATTACGACAAAGGTGGTGCTTATGGTTTGGAAAGAAAGTATGATTCTTATCTAAGAGGTAAAGATGGAATTAATTCAAAGCAGAAAATAGCCGGTCGTTTCCGCGCAATTAACGATGTTGACCCTGAAGACGGTTTGGATGTGAAGACCACATTGGATGTCAATATACAAGATATCACAGAGGCAGCTTTGCTGAATAAGTTGATGGAGGTCGATGCAGACCATGGTTGTGCGGTGATAATGGAGACTGAATCTGGAGAGATAAAAGGTATTAGTAACCTGCAGAGAAGGGACGACGGTTCGTACACAGAACGTGAGAACTTTGCTTTCAACAGTGTAACAGAACCGGGTTCGACCTTTAAGGTTGCTTCAGTGATGGTAGCTTTGGAAGATGGTGTGATTGATACTTCAACAACAGTCGATACGGAAAATGGTATTTGGGATTTCAAAGGAACTCCGTTAAGAGACCATAACTGGGATGATGGTGGTTATCACGTCATCACTGTAAAACAGGCGATTGAGTACTCTTCAAACATTGGTGTTGCAAAGGTGATTTACGAAAATTATAAAGATAAACCTTCCAGATTCGTAGACCGCTTGTATGAGATGAAGCTTAACGAACCGATGGATTTGGAAATTCCGGGTTCTGGTAAACCTCACATTAAGTATACAACAGCTTCTGATTGGTCAGGAACCTCACTAGCTTGGATGTCGTTCGGTTATGAGACTCAGATACCTCCGATTTATATGTTGACCTTCTATAATGCGATTGCCAACGATGGAAAGATGATAAAACCAATCCTTGTGAAGGCAATCTGTAAGGATGGAGTGGAGAAGGAGAGCTTCTCAACCTCAGTGGTTAACTCTTCCATTTGTAGTAGCACTACCTTATCAAAGGTAAAGGATATGCTGATTGGAGTAGTGGAAAACGGAACGGCAAAGAATGTTCATTCAGATAACTTCCTGATTGCAGGAAAAACGGGAACGGCTCAGGTAAACTACGGTAGACGAGGCATGCAGAAATCACACCAGTTGACATTCTGCGGATTTTTCCCTGCTGACGATCCCAAATATACGATGATTGTTGTGGTGTGGAGTCCAAGAAAAGGTTATCCTTCAGCCGGTGCAATTTCGGGTGGCGTCTTTAAGGAGATTGCAGAGCGAGTATATGCTCAGAGCCCGTTGATCCACTCAGATCCATTCTTGGTTGACGATTCTCTTTCTAAGATTCCGGTTACTAAAGATGGTAACATGCAGGATCTGATCACGGTGATGGATGAATTGGATGTTCCATATGCACTAAAAGAGAATGCGAATGAAGATGCTTTGTGGGCTAAATCGGAGATGCAGTTTGATAAGGTCTTCTTGAAACCGAGAAATGTAAAACAAAATTATGTGCCGGATGTTCGCGGAATGGGAGCTAAGGATGCTATTTATCTTCTTGAATCTCTAGGTTTGAAGGTCTTGATGTCAGGACGTGGACACGTTTCTCAACAGTCAATCTCTCCCGGAAATTCATTTGGAAAAGGAGAGGTGATTCAGATAGAATTGAAATGATATAAATAATAGACGATGGCAAAGAAATTAAAGGACATACTAAGTACTTTGGATGTACAGAAATGCATCGGAAATGACGAGGTGCAGGTTACAGGCGTCCAGACTGATTCAAGAAAGGTTGAGTCAGGAAATCTTTTTGTCGCTACTGTCGGAACCAAAGTAGATGGACATGATTTCATTCCTTCTGTCATAGAGAAGGGTGCTGCTGTGATTGTCTGCGAGAAATTGCCTGATACACTTTCAAATAACGTGGTTTATGTGAAGGTGGCTGATTCGAACGAGGCTCTTGGCCGCTTGGCTTCTGCTTGGTACGATTATCCTTCTTCATCGTTGAATTTGGTAGGTGTAACCGGTACAAACGGGAAGACAACTATCGCCTCTCTGTTATATCAGATTTTCACTCGTTTCGGTTGTCGTTGTGGACTCCTTTCTACCGTATGTAACTACGTTGTAGATAAGGCAATTCCATCAACACATACAACTCCTGACCCTCTTTCATTGAACAAGTTACTTGCAGAGATGGTGTCTGACGGTTGCCAATACGCATTTATGGAGGTTAGTTCTCATTCCATAGATCAAAGAAGAATCGCCGGACTTGACTTTGTCGGCGGAATCTTTACCAATATTACTAGAGATCATTTGGATTATCATAAGACGTTTGCCAACTATTTAGCTGTGAAGAAACGTTTCTTTGACGACCTTCCGGAGAATGCCTTCGCAATCACCAACTTGGACGATAAAAACGGAATGGTGATGCTTCAGAATACAAAAGCTTCAAAACATACCTATTCAACCCGTTCGATGGCCGATTTCAAGGGCAAAGTTTTAGAAGACAATTTCGATGGAATGTTGATGGAGATGAATGGATACGAGATTGTGGTTCCGTTCATTGGCCGTTTTAATGCGTCTAATTTATTGGCGGTGTTTGGTGCTGCTGTCTTACTTGGTAAGTCTGAAGAGGATGTCTTGGTTCAGTTGAGTGCTTTGCACGCTGTTTCTGGCCGTTTTGAAGTGGTGAAATCGAATGCCGGTTATTGCGCTATTGTCGATTATGCTCACACTCCAGATGCATTGAATAATGTGATTAATACTATAAATGAGATTCGCTGCGGTGCTGGCCGTCTGATTACGGTGGTTGGTTGCGGTGGAGACCGAGATAAAGGTAAGCGACCCATGATGGCAAAGGAGGCTGTCTGTGGTAGCGAACAGGTAATCATTACTTCTGATAATCCACGCTCGGAAGACCCTCAAGCCATCATTGACGATATGTTGGCAGGTCTAGACGTGACGGAGAAAAGGAAGGTGCTTGTGGTAGCAGACCGTTATCAGGCTGTCAAGACAGCTTGTGCTTTGGCTCAGCCTGATGATGTGATTCTTGTGGCAGGTAAAGGTCACGAGAACTATCAGGAGGTAAACGGAGTGAAACACCATTTTGATGATAAAGAGGTGCTTCACGAAGTGATGGATAATTAATTTGTTGAATTGTAAATGTAATCATATATGTTCTATTATCTATTTAATTACTTATCGAAGTTGGATTTAACGGGAGCAGGAATGTTCAAGTACGTTTCCTTCCGTTCGGCTTTGGCTTTCATCTTTTCTTTGCTTATCGCAACATTCATAGGAAAGAGGATTATCAGAATGTTGCAGAAAAAGCAGATTGGCGAGACTATCCGCGATTTAGATCTGGCCGGACAAATGAGCAAAAAGGGAACTCCAACAATGGGTGGTATCATCATCATTATCGCCATTTTGATTCCTTGCCTTTTATTCGGTAAGTTGGATAATGTTTACTTAATCCTATTGATGGTGACCACCGTTTGGTTAGGTTCTATAGGATTTTTGGACGATTATATCAAGATATTCAAAAAAGACAAAGAGGGTCTTCATGGCCGCTTTAAAATTGTTGGACAAGTTGGTTTGGGTCTAATCGTAGGATTGACACTCTTATTTAGCAATGATGTTGTGATGAGAGAGAATACGGTTACTGTTCCTAAATCTGCTAATGTAGAGGAGGTTGTTGAATACTCTTCCGTTAGTGAAAAATCAACGAAGACCACAATCCCGTTTGTAAAGGGTCACAACTTTGATTACGCTGATATTTTCTTTTTCTTGGATGATGAGGAAACAGCTCAGACTTGTGGTTGGATCTTCTTCATTCTGGTAACCATCTTCATCGTCACAGCCGTTTCAAACGGTGCCAACTTGACCGATGGATTGGATGGTTTGGCAACGGGAACTTCGGCTATCATAGGTACAACGCTGGGTGTTTTCGCTTACTTGTCAAGCCACGTTGAGTTTGCAGGTTATTTGAACATCATGTATATCCCATACTCAGAGGAGATGGTAATCTTTATCTGTGCTTTTGTAGGTGCTACCATCGGTTTTTTGTGGTACAACTCTTACCCCGCTCAGGTTTTTATGGGTGATACAGGAAGTTTGACTCTTGGAGGTATCATTGCGGTATTCGCAATTATTATCCACAAGGAATTGTTGATTCCTATCCTTTGTGGAATCTTCTTAGTAGAAAATGTTTCTGTAATGATTCAGGTTTACTACTTCAAGTACACAAAGAAGAAATATGGTGAAGGTCGTCGTGTGTTTTTGATGGCTCCTCTTCACCATCATTATCAGAAAAAAGGAGTTCCGGAGCCTAAGATTGTTTCAAGATTTTGGATTATAAGTATCCTTTTGGCAATGCTCACAATCGTGACATTGAAGATGAGATAGTTTTAAATGGGTTTTATTCTTAATAAATATGAAAATAGTTGTGTTAGGTGCAGGCGAGAGCGGTGTTGGAGCTGCAATTCTTGCTAAAGAAAAAGGCTTTGAGGTATTTGTCTCAGATAAATCTGAAATAAAAGATAAGTACAAAAAAGAGCTTGATGAACATTCAATCGTGTGGGAGGAAAAGCAACATACAGAGGAGATAATCCTTGCTGCTGATGAGATTATTAAGAGTCCTGGTATTCCAGAAAAGGCTCCTATCATTAAGAAGTTAAGAGAAAAAGGAACACATATAATCTCGGAGATAGAGTTCGCCGGAAGATATTCTAAGTCAAAGATGATTTGCATCACTGGTAGTAACGGAAAAACTACTACTACCATGTTGATTTACCATATTTTGCAAAAGGCTGGATTGAAAGTAGGATTGGCAGGAAATGTCGGTTTTAGTTTGGCAAGACAGGTTGCTTACGAAGATATCGATTACTACGTCATAGAGTTGAGTAGTTTTCAATTGGATGGAATGTACGATTTTAAAGCCGATGTGGCTATTCTGTTGAATATAACGCCAGACCATTTGGATAGATATGAATATAAATTCCAAAATTATATCGACTCCAAATTCAGGATTGTTCAAAACATGAAGAAGGACGATTACTTCATCTATTGGAACGACGATCCGGTTATTCAAGCAGAGATGGCAAAGAGAGACATCCAGGCAACTAAGTGTCCGTTTGCCATCGAGAAGAAAGAGGGCTTGGCTGCATATGTTGAAAATGAATTACTTAAAATAACTGCAAAAAATACAACGTTTGATATGGAACTAAATAAATTATCACTTAAAGGTCAACATAATGTATATAACTCAATGGCTGCTGGTATTACATCATGTGTCGCAGATATCAATAAATCTACGATCAGAGAGTCTTTGAGTGATTTTCGTGGTGTTGAACATCGTCTTGAGTCAGTGGCAAAAGTGCGTAATGTATTATTTATTAACGATTCCAAAGCCACAAACGTAAATTCATGTTGGTATGCTCTTCAGTGTATGAAGACTCCGGTTGTCCTAATTTTAGGAGGAACCGATAAGGGTAATGATTACTCTGAAATCGAATCTTTGGTTAAAGAGAAGGTTCGTGCTATTGTATGTTTGGGTGTGGATAACGCTAAGATTCACGCAGCATTCGAGGGTAAGGTTCCAGCTATGGCTGATGCTCTTTCAATGAAGGAGGCTGTTGAGAAGTCTTTCGCTTTTGCTCAAAAGGGTGATACCGTATTGCTTTCGCCTTGTTGTGCAAGTTTCGACCTGTTCCAAAGCTACGAGGACAGAGGTCGTCAGTTTAAGGAACAAGTAAAAGCTCTTTAATAGTTAAACTAAGAGTGTGATGAAAGAATTCATTCAAAAGAATTTCAAAGGAGACAAGATTGTCTGGATCGTCTTCATTGTCCTGATTGTTATCTCGTCAATGGAAATGTACAGTGCGTCTAGTTCTCTTGCTTATAAGCAGGCGAGTTACATCTCTCCCGTTTGGAGGCATATTGGATTTCTTGGCTTTGGATTTCTGATCGCATTCTTTGTTCATTTGTTTTCGTATAAGAAATATCCTGCGGTTTTTTTACTGCTCTCTTTACTGACAGTTTTCTTGTTGATATTGTCACTGTTAATGGGAGTTTCTGCCAATAATGCTTCTCGTTGGTTGGCATTGGGTGGTGTTCAGTTCCAGCCATCTGAGTTGGCTAAACTTTGTCTTATCGTGATGTTGTCGCATTTCTTGGCAAAAGCTCAGGAAGACAATAAATCCACGGATGGAGTCTTTAACAAATGTCTTATAGGCATTGCGATAACAGCTATTTTGATTTTTCCGGAAAACCTATCAACCGCTTTGCTGGTGTGCTTTATCGGTTTTGCGTTGATGTGGTATGGAAGAGTGTCGCTAAAACGTCTGTTTGCGCTGCTTGCTGTTGTTTTGACCATTGCTGTTGTTTTCTTTATCTCTATTCCTTATCTGCCCAACGTAAGGGTGTTTCATAGAGCCAAGGTTTGGTATAACCGTGTGGAAATGTTTCAGGAAAAAGGAGGAGAAGATAAACAGTCGACATTTAAGATAAATGACGAAAATTATCAGGAGTCTCATGCGAAGATAGCCGTTTCTAACAGTCACCTATGGGGACGTGGAATAGGAAACAGTATTGAACGTGATTTTTTGCCTCAGGCATATTCCGATTTTATTTTTGCTATTATTATAGAAGAAACCGGACTCATCGGAGGCGGTTTTGTTGTACTTTTGTATCTGGTTTTGTTTTACAGGGCTGGATACATCGCCAAACGGTGCACGAGTGCCTTTCCTGCCTTGCTGGTTTTGGGCCTGTCTACAATGATTTTGTTGCAGGCTTTCATGAACATAGCGGTGGCTGTAGGTGTGATTCCGGTAACCGGTCAGACCCTCCCTATGATAAGTAGGGGTGGTACTTCTATATTAGTGATTAGTGTTTATTTCGGAATGATTCTGAGTGTAAGCCGCTATGGCGAGGTAGATCAGAATACTGAAGAAGTTAAAAATAAAGAGGTATGAAGAAACTTAAATTCATAATAAGTGGAGGAGGAACAGGTGGACATATTTTCCCTGCTATCTCTATTGCCAATGCACTGAAACGTAGAGTTCCAGATGCAGATTTTCTTTTTGTAGGAGCAGAAGGTAGAATGGAGATGGAAAAGGTTCCAGCTGCAGGCTACGCAATAAAAGGATTGCCCGTTAGTGGTTTCGATAGAAAGAACATTTTGAATAATATCAAGGTGTTGCTTCGCCTTTTCAAGAGCATTACAATGGCAAAAATGATTGTCCGTGAATTTGCTCCTGACGCTGTAATCGGTGTGGGTGGTTATGCCAGCGGACCTACTCTTTATGCAGCCAACGGTCAAGGTGTTCCGACTTTCTTGCAGGAACAGAACTCTTATGCAGGCGTAACGAATAAGCTTTTGGCTAAGAACGCAGCTAAAATATGTGTTGCTTACGAAGGTATGGAGAAGTTTTTCCCTAAAGAGAAGATCATCTTGACAGGTAATCCTGTTCGTCAGGATTTCTTGGAAGTGGCTCCTAAGGCAGAAGAGGCTTATAAGTTCTTCAACTTCGACCCTTCAAAGAAGACATTGCTTATCATAGGCGGAAGCCTTGGAGCAAGAACAATCAACCAAAGTGTTTTGAAGGGATTGCCTCAGTTGAAGGCTGCCGGAATTCAGGTGCTTTGGCAGACGGGCAAATATTATTTTGAAAACATGAAGCAGCAAGCTGCTCCCTATATAGATGAGAATCTGTTGGTAACTGATTTCGTGAAACGTATGGATTATGCCTACGCTATAGCTGATTTGGTTATCTCTCGTGCGGGTGCAAGCTCCATCTCAGAACTTTGCCTACTTGGCAAACCTTCTATCTTGGTGCCATCACCAAATGTGGCTGAAGATCATCAAACAAAGAACGCCATGGCATTGGCAACCAGAGACGCAGCTGTTATAATTACAGATGCTGATGCTCCTGCTAAATTGGCCGACACTGCTGCTGGCTTGATTGCTGATGAACAGAAGTTGTCTGCCATCAGTGCCAATGCAAAGGCAATGGCTCAGTTGGATTCTGCAGACCGTATCGCAACAGAAATCTTGTCATTGGTGACTAAAGAATAGAAAAACAGAATGACAGGTAAATCCGGTCATAACTTTTTAATGCATAATGAAATGAAACATGTATTTTTTATCGGCATAGGTGGAATTGGAATGAGTGCGTTGGCTCGTTATTTCAATGCTAAGGGTTATTCTGTAGCAGGTTATGACCGTGCTGAATCAGATCTTACTAAAGCTTTGCAGTCTGAAGGTATTTCTATTCATTATGAGGATAATTTGGATTTGATTCCAGATGGTTTTAAGGATAAAGACAAGACGTTGGTTGTTGTCACTCCAGCTGTTCCTCAGACAATGGGAGAGTTGGTTTACTTCAAGCAGAACGGTTTTTCCGTTATGAAGCGTTCTCAGGTTCTAGGTGCTATCACAAGAGCTCAACGCGGTATCTGTGTGGCTGGTACTCATGGAAAGACCACCACCTCTACAATGACGGCTCATTTGTTGCACAATTCACACGTTGATTGTAACGCTTTCCTTGGTGGAATTTCGAAGAATTTTAAGCAAAACTTGCACCTTTCCGATAAAAGTGATTTGGTCGTTATTGAGGCTGATGAATATGACCACTCTTTCTTAACTTTGTCTCCATATATGGCAGTTATCACAGCAGTTGATGCTGACCATCTCGATATTTATGGAACAGAAGCTCTTTATAGAGAAGGATTTGAGGACTTCACTGCGCTGATCAGACCAGACGGTGTCTTGTTGATGAAAAAGGGTTTGCCTATTCATCCTCATGTACAGGAAGGTGTGAAGATTTACTCTTACTCAATAGAAGAGGGTGATTATCATGCAGAAAATATCAGAACTGGAAACGGTGACATTGTCTTTGATTTTGTGACTCCTCAAGGAGTAATCAAGGATATTAAGTTAGGTGTTCCTGTTCGTATCAATATAGAGAATGGAATTGCAGCAATGGCTTTGGCTCTGATGAATGGTGCTACTCCTGACGAGATCAGAGCAGCTATGGCTACTTTTGCTGGTGTTAAAAGACGTTTCGATTTCCATATCAAACACGACGATTTGGTCTTCATGGACGACTATGCACATCATCCACAAGAGTTAAAATCTTGCATTGAGTCGATCCGTGCTTTATATAAGGACAAACGCATCTGTGGTGTTTTTCAACCGCATCTTTACACGCGCACGCGTGATTTCGCTGACGATTTTGCCCGTAGCTTGTCACTTTTGGATGAGGTTGTGCTTCTGGATATCTATCCCGCAAGGGAAAAACCTATTCCAGGTGTTACTTCTCAGATGCTGTTGGATAAAATCACGATACCTAACAAACGAATCTGTACAAAGGAGGAGTTGTTGGAATTTGTGAAGACTCATCACTTCGAAGTCCTGCTTGCAGTCGGAGCGGGAGACATAGATCTGATGATTCCTAAAATGAAGGAAATATTGTTGTTCAATGTTGCATAAGAAATGGTTTAAAATATCTGTGCTTTGTGCCATCTTCGGATACCTCATTTTTTCTATCTTTGTATTTACATACAAGTCGAAAAATCAGGTATGTAAGGCTGTTCTTGTAGAAATCAGCGATACGACTTTGAGATTTATATCTAAACGTAACGTGATAGATGCTATAGAAAATAGCGGTTTGAATCCGATAGGTGCAACAATGAGAGATGTTCAAACCGACAAAATAGAGAAATTGCTTGAGAAACAACCTAGGATTAAGCAGGCAGAGTGTTACAAGACACCCGATGCGAAGATCAAGATTGTGGTGAAACAACGAGAGCCTATTTTACGTGTAATGAACAACGGAAAAGGATATTACATAGATGGAGATGGGAAAATAATGCCTACCTCATTGGGTTTTACGGCTTATGTTCCTGTTGCATCAGGTGCTATTTCAGAGAAACTTGCCAAAAATGAATTATACGATTTTGCATTGTTTTTGAAAAGAAATTCATTCTGGAATGCACAAATAGAACAAATCTATGTTGATTACAATGAGGAAGTCGAGCTAATCCCTAGGGTAGGTGACCAAATCATTGTGTTGGGAAAACTTGATAATTATGAGTACAAACTGGAGAAACTCCTATCAGTCTATAAGGATGGTTTCAATCGCACTGGGTGGAACAAGTATAGGAAGGTTGACCTGAGATTCGAGAATCAGGTGGTTTGTACTAAGCGATAGTACCATCGGAACCTGAGTTCTGAATTTTTGGACCTCTCAGAGAGGCCTTAGAGTGGGGTTGTTTTTTTGAAAAAAGGAAAAATTTGATGTCATGATAGATTTAGAGAATGATGATTTTTATGTTGTGGTAGACCTTGGAACTTCCAAAGTAAGGGGCGCTGTTGGCATAAGAGACAAAGAGGACAATGCTGAAATTCTTTGTTTTGAACAATGTCCGTCAAAGGGAGTAAAGCGTGGCGTTATAGTCAACATAGAGGCTGCTGCTGGCTGTGTAAGGGAGGTCGTCACCCTTTTACAGAACAGAATAAACATCATCATCAATAAAAACAGGAATGATGACGACAAACAGAAATTTGTGATTGAGAAAGTCTATGTTGGCTTGAATGGTCAGTCCATCAGGACAATTGACAATCATGTCTTGAGAAATCTTGGAAACAAAGATGTCGAGATTACTTCTGACTTGTTGACCACCCTTTTTGATGAAAATAAGAATGTCAAGATTGACGACGGAGAGATTTTGGATGTGGTAGCACAGGAATTTAATATTGACGATGAAGAAGAGTTTAATCCTGTCGGTTATCTTGGTACAAGAATCGAAGGTAGATATAAGATTATCTGCGGAAGTCCTTCCCTAAAGACAAATATTGAGAATTGCATTCAGAGAGCAGGTTGTTCCGTTGCAGGATACCAGTTGGCTCCTGTTGCTGTGGCGAAAACAGTGCTTTCGGATGAGGAGAAGAATTTAGGTTGTGCACTTGTTGATTTTGGAGCAGGTACAACATCTATTGTGGTTTATTACAAAGGAATTCTTCGCCATTTGTCTGTTGTGCCTTTCGGCAGTGATGTCATTACAAAAGATATCATGGACCTGAAAGTGCTAGATAAATGGGCTGAGAAGTTGAAGTTACGTGGTTCTGCAATGGAAGAGTTGACTCCTAATTGCGAATTCGAGATTCCGGTAATGGCAGACAAGAGACTTCGGATTAATTCGCGTTTCTTGGCTTCTATCATTGAGGCTCGTATCGACGAGATTTTGGATTGCGTTTGGAAGCAGTTGGAGAAATCTCATCTTACAGTTCATATCAATGAGGTTGTCATTACAGGTAATGGTTCTAGATTGAGATTCTTGAAAGAGAAGATGGAAATACGTACTGGCGTTGATGTAAGGGAAGGTACTCCAACTTGGAAAGTTGCCAATACCGAAAAATATCAGGATAAAACTGATGTTAAGCCTGCTCAATTGAATAAGTATGACTATAACCAGCTGCTGGGACTTTTGCTTGATGCAAATGAAGCTTGTGTCAAGACAGTTGCTGAACAGCAGGTTGTAGAACCTGTTGCTCAACGACCAGAGAAGAAACATGTCAAATCTGATTCAGAGTCAGGACAAGGCTCTTTGTGGAATATGTTCAAAAACTTGAAACAGAAGACCGGCGATTTAATGGAAGATTTTCTAGAAGATAAAAACATATAATAATTTTTAGTATGAGCGAAAGTATAATAAATATAGAGTTTGACGAGGACAAATTCAAACCCGTCATTAAGGTTATTGGTGTCGGAGGTGGAGGTGGTAACGCTGTCAATCACATGTTTGACCAAGGTATTCGCCATGTTGATTTCGTTATATGCAATACGGATGCTCAGGCATTGAGTAAATCTCCTATTCCTACAAAAATTGTTTTGGGTGATAGTGTCTGCGGAGCAGGCAATAAACCAGAAAGAGGTCGTCAAGCTGCTATTAAGTCTCTTCCTGAGATAGAAGAGATGCTGAAAGACTCTACAGAGATGGTTTTCATCACAGCAGGAATGGGTGGTGGTACAGGAACAGGTGCAGCTCCTGTCATTGCACAAGCTGCAAAAGATTTGGGCATACTTACCATTGGTATCGTGACGATTCCGTTCTTGTTTGAGGGTCGTCGTCGTGTTTCTCAGGCTATTGCCGGAGTAGAGGAGATGCGAAAACATGTAGATGCCATCTTGGTAATCAATACTGAACGTATTCGTACACTTTATCCTGATTTGGAACTTCATGATGCTTTCGCAAATGCAGATAATATCTTAACCATGGCGGCAAAGGGTATTGCCGAGATCATTACTGTTCCTGGTTATGTAAACGTCGACTTGGAAGATGTTAAGACCGTTATGAAGAATAGTGGTGATGCCGTGATGGGTTCTGCTCATGCAGCAGGTTCTGACCGTGCAAAAGAGGCTATTAAATTGGCATTGACTTCTCCTTTGTTGCTTAGTACTAACTTGAAGGGCGCAAAAGATATCCTTTTGAATATCGCTTACGGTTCCGAGGAAAAGGTACGCGTGGAAGAGTTGACAGATATTACCGATTATATTTACGAACAGGTTGGTCCTGACGCTCAGATTCTTTGGGGTGATACAGAAGACACTTCTCTTGGAACAGAAATCAATGTCACTATCGTGGCAACAGGTTTCAACTTGAAGGAAGAGGAGACTTTTGACGGAATGAACCTTCCACCTCATGCTCAGCAAGTGGCTCAACCTCAAATGTTTCAGCAACCAATGGGTCAAACTTATCAGCAGCCAACCAACCTTGGTTATCAGCAACCTGTTAATGGAGGTTACCAGCAACCGATAAATAATCAAAATCCATATCAACAGCCACAACAACCAACTTGTCAGCCAATACAACCTACTCAACAGCCTGTTGATCCACAATTGGCTCAACAGCCCAAAGAGGAAATTATGATTGATCTAAATAAGTATTATGGAGGTGACGGACCTAAGTCTTGGTCTTCTAAGAAAGAAGAGGCTTCAATTCAACAGGCACCAGCTCCCCAAGAGGAAGAACGTGTTATGGTTGTTAACATTGAAGATGATGATACAATTGATTTGGTTGAGAATGTTCCAGCATATAAGAGAAAGCAGATGCAGAATGGAAATCCTAATAACTACGGAAATACTTCAAACGAAGGAGAAATTTCCCGTTTCTCATTAGGTAAAGAGGGAGAATCAATCCAATTAAAGGATAAAAATGATTTTCTTCATAATAACGTAGATTAATTAAATAACAAAATAGAAACTATCATGGGACTATTTGATCAAGTTAGTGAAGACATAAAGAAAGCAATGCTTGCTAAAGATAAAGTGGCATTGGAGGCTTTACGTGGTGTTAAGAAAGAGTTTTTGGAGGCAAAAACAGCCAAAGGAAGTGACGGAAACTTTTCAGACGAACAAGCTGTCAAAATCATTCAAAAGATGGTAAAGCAAAGAAAAGATTCAGCTGATATCTTTAAACAGCAAAATCGTACAGATTTGGCTGAAGGTGAGTTGGCAGAAATTGCCGTAATTGAGAAATACCTTCCTAAGCAAATGTCTGAAGAGGAATTAGAGGCTGCAATAAAGGCAATTATTGCTGAAGTTGGAGCTACATCTGCTAAAGATATGGGTAAGGTAATGGGTGTTGCTTCAAAGAATCTTGCTGGTAAAGCAGAAGGAAAAGCAATATCTGATAAGGTTAAAGCTCTTTTGGCTTAATACCATCTTTACAGTATAAAAAAGTCTCAGATACATAAGTGTCTGGGACTTTTTTGTTTCTGATAACTCTGAATCTATTTCTCTTGTTCTTCTTCCTTCATCTCCTTGTTTCCTTCATTTGTCTCTGTTACATCAGAAGCGTCTTCTCTGAATAGAGTAGGAGGAATCCCGGTGTACTCCTTGAATACACGGTTGAAGTGCTGTACATTATTGTAACCTACCATGAAGGCAATGCTCGAAATCTGTTGGTTGGTCTCTTTGAGCAATCGTTTAGCCTCCTCCATACGGATTTGGTTCAGATATTGGCGGAAAGATTTATCGCAGTATTCTTTGATCAGATTGGCCGTCTCTGTTTCTGAAAGTTTAAGATGATTGGCAACATCCGTAATCTTCAAATCGGGATTTTGGTAGTTCTCGCCGATATAAGTAAGAACATCTGCACTGCTAGCCTGTATTCTCTCCTTTGCGTTAACCTCCTTAATCGGCATAAATACATATTTCACCTTCCCGTTCTTTTTGAACAAGAATAGAAGCAATATAAGCGCGTAATATGGGATGGCCAGGAAAAGATATATCCACAAAGAACTAGCGTCGTAAACAAGGCGAAAACGTTCGAATTCGAGATGTGTCTCTTCTCCGACAGGAGCTCCGTTTTCACAAATGATGGATATGGCTTTTATATCATCTTGGTCAAATTCAATCTCCTTGTTTACCCAAGATTGATTAATAGAGTACCACCAATTAGGTATTTCGTTTATATCTTTTGATTTTATGGATATTCTGTTTTCTCCTTTTGAAATGCTCTCTGTTTTACTTGCAAGAAGATAGGTCTCCCATTTATTCTCATCAGAATAGCCTTTCATAAATTTGTTGATTCGAATGACGAGAGGTAGGTTCTTGTCACTTTTTATCTCCATATCTAATTTGTAATTGTTGAGAGAGAAGGCTTTATAATCTTTCTCTCTTATGCTTATTCCAGAGTAAGGGTGTGTGAAATCCTTGGAAAGTGTATAGGTGAATATATAATGTCCATTTTCTTTAGAAAGACTGGATGTACACAATTTGGCATCTTGAGGTTCTGTCAGAAGTTCTTTTGTGAAAGATTCGTCTTCAAGAATGTCTATTGTCGGCTGCTTCAGAAAGAAGTAGATTGCGACGAAAAAGATAATTGGTGCTAATAAAAGCACATATAGTGTTTTTCGAGAGAACATTATTATTGCATTTAACATGCAAATATAATTTAACTTGTTTAAGTTTGAAAGAAACTTTGATTTCTTAACCTCTTTTTTTGTAAATAATAAAAGACCAGCACTGCTGCTGGTCTTTTGTAGGTAGTATTTTTAAATAGATGGGTTCTTGTGATTGGTTTTGCTTGACAATAGACATCTGATAACATTAAACATTTATAACATAAATAGGACCACATACGCGATTTTCAGGAAATTAAGATCATTTGTTGCTTGCTTGTTTCCTTTAATACAAAAATATTTTCTTTTTCTTTTTGTAAGTTCACAAAAAATAAAAAACACTTAACAATACCCCATTTCATAGGGATGTTAAGTGTTTTGTTCATTGTTTTTGAGGTCTGTTTCTCCTCAAAACTATTTTTTTTAAGAAAATTTCTATTTCCTTTCTATTTCGATAATACTTGTTGCTTGACCATCTTTTAAATTAAAGTGTAATGTCTTTTTTACGCTGTTTAACCATCCTGTTTTACTGTCAATCTCGGAATTGGTGATGATTTCGCTGACGTCAAGAAACTCTTCTTTGGCTTTCTCCATTGCTTGCGTTTTTACCTCTTGTTTCTCTTTTGGAGACAGGTCTTTTTTGAAAATCTTCATCATGTTTTCTAACATAGGAAGGATTAGATCGTACATGTCGTTAATTAAAACCTCCTTGTCTATACTGTCTTTTTCGGTTATAAAGAGGATATCACCTTGCTTTTTTGCTGTTATTTTTGCATTGCAATCGATTGGAATTTCAGTTAATGGACTTCCGATTTTCTTTTTCAAAGTAATCTCTTCATTGTTTTTGTATGGATAGCCAAGATGATCATGCATAAATCTAATCTCTTCGATTTCTGATATTTCAAAAGCACCGTTGTCGAATTCTGCTTCCATTGCTTCTTCTATCTTATTGCCGGTTAATACATTCGCAAGCATAATCATTGAGTCTGTTTGCATGACTTTCTGCATTTTTGCCATCAAATCTTTCTTGAGGCTGTTTTTGTTCAATACTTTAACAAACTTTCCATCTTTATCTGTCTCATATTGAACGTTCATCCCTTCAAATATTTCGGCTAACTTTCTATATGTGTCGTTCGATAAGTTTTTTGGAAATTGGATGTTGCTATATACACAAGAGAGCGTATAACCATTCGACTCTTTTTTTAAAACAGTAAATTCAAGATCTGTTTCTTGACCTTCTATCAATGTGGAATCGTTCTCTTTGACAGAGAATTTGTTGTAACTCGCATGGTAAACTTTCTTTTCGTTTACTTTCCATTGGGCATTTACTTGTGTAGTCTGAGAATAGACTGACATGCAAATTGAAAATAAGATAGCTGCAATGCTGATTTTTTTTGTCATAATAGTAATGTTTAAATTTAGGTGGATTCCATACTAGAATTACAGATAAGTTAATTAAAAGAACTACCTAAATGGAAAAAGAAAGGAGATCCATCGACGTGATAAATCTCCTTCTTTTTATTTAAAAAATGTTTATTCAAATTTCTCGTAAACAGGCTCTTTGTGTTTGTTTGGCAAAGAGTAGGAGAGCATCAACTCATGTCCGTTTCCTGACAACCTAGATACTTTTCCGAATGCCCAATCGAATGTGTAACCAATTCTCATGGATCTATATTCAACACCTATATTGAAGGCAACCGGGTTTGTCTCGAATTTGCCGTTGATATCAGGATGGTAAGTAAGACCTCCCCAAATAAAACGGTTGTAGAATGCTGTTGCACCTAATTCAGCGACATCAATTCTTCCTTTGTGCATGTAAACCAAAGATGGAGCTACATCCCAAATCTCGTTCACCTTGAATATGTATCGAGTGTATCCGTAGAAGTGACGACCCGAAATTAAAGTTGTTGTCTCGTTGTTTGTCAAGTGAGTGATAGATGCACCTAATAAGAAACGAGGAGTAGCAAATTCAACACCGAAATCGAAATCAGGTTGAAGTTTTGTCTGCTTTCCGTCCGGAATGTCACCATCTGTGATTTCAGAGATATCTTCGAAAGTATATTTTTCTGTATTGAAATATCCGTATTGAATGCCGGCTGATAAACCGAAAGAGAGAAGACCTGTCTCATTAAGTTTCATACTATACGCATAAACAAGTTTTGTATTTGTTGTACTCTTGGCAACTCCAATATTATCATAAGACAATGAAAAACCTACTCCTGAACTGTATTTGTCAAGAAAAGTCTGAACATTGAAAACCATTGATTTAGGAGCGTCTTTGATGTCTATGTATTGGTAGTGACCTAATAAAAAGAAGTCTAAGTCGGAGACATTACCTGTTCCCGCTGGATTCTTGTTGATTCGGGAATAGAATTGTTGTGACAATAGCAAATCCTGTTGGGCGTTAGCTGTAACTCCAATTGTCATCAAAAGGCAAATAAGTGCCAATATCTTTTTCATTATCTCGTCTCTTTAAATTACTCGTTAATAATCTTGATGTCAACACGTCTATTCTGCTCGTGCTCAGCCTCTTCTTGTGCATTAGGAATAACAGGTTCTCTCATACCTTTTCCAATTGCAATAATCTGATTTGGTTCCAATCCCTTTTTGATTAGGACTGTTTTGATATAATCAGCACGTTTTTTAGACAGTTTCATGTTGTACTCGTCTGAACCTCTGGCATCGGTATGTCCGCTGACTTCAAACTTAGCACCTGGGAATTCAAGCATGGCTTTAACCAATTCGTCCAATTGAGCCTCATACTCTGGTTTCATTTCAGATTTATCGAAATCAAAGAAGAACAATACCCAATGGAAGTCTTTTGGCTCCTCAATAGTCATATCAGCGACCAACTCGTTTTCTCTTTTAGGATTGATCCAAATAGGTCTGTAGATATCGGGTTTTCCTTTTCCTCCTCTTCTGTCTGAAATGAAGTAAGCAGAAACTTTGTTGAAAGCAACGTTATAGTCTTCAGCAGAAGAGTTAATGGCATCTCCCATGTTTTCAGGAGCTCTCCATACTGAATCTTTTCTTTGTTTGTGAGCAACATAGATGTCCATGCCTCCCAAACCACCTTCTTTTGTGGATCCGAAGTAAAGCAATGTGTCACCTATATTGAATGCAAAATCTTCCTTGCCTGTAGTGTTGATGGAATCACCTGCACTTTCAGGTCTGCTCCATAAATCAGCTTCTTCTTTGTTGATGAACCATACGTCTCTATTTCCCTTTCCAGCCTTGAATGTACCAGAAAAATAAATCGTCTTTCCGTTGTTTGCGAGAGATGGGTTATAGAATCCTTTTGTCCCTTTTATAGAGTGGTTCCATCTACCAACAGCTAGTGAAGATCCTCTGATCTCCATTTTTGAAGGCATTACACCTTTTATTTTCAACTCTTTGACATCCTCCCAACTGTCCTTTCCGAATGTAGCTTCGTAGAGGGTATGGTTGCCCGATTCATCGCCTTTGGAGAAGTATAGCTTGTTTGCATTTTTATCGTAAGCGAAGGTTCCTTTGATTCCCAATCCCATGAGTTCTTGACAGACAATAGGTGTGTCCAATTCCAAATCTAATTTTGGATAGAACATGTAAGCTGTATCGTGTCTGAAGAAAACAATTGATCCCTTTTTGTATGGAGACATGGGACACTCTTCCGAAGATGTGTTTTTATCAGATGATACGAATTCGTATCTTCCTTCGTTGAAAAAATCGGTTGACGCATAAAGATTATGAGTCATCACAATCATCATCACTATATGAAATATCTTTTTCATGCTGCTCTTTGTTTTTGCCATGAATTATTGTCTATTAGAATTTAGCTACCTCAACAGTTCCCTTGAATACTCTACCGTCCTTCATGAATACTCTGTAGAAGTATGTTCCAGGTTCTGCTAACTGACCTCTGTAAGTTCCATCCCAACCATCTTCACCTTCAAATACCATTTGTTGATATCTGTTGTAAATTTCAACTCTGTATCCTGGTTTTCCATCCTTAGGACCCATGAATACATTGTTCTTTGCATTACTGTTGTATGGAGTGATAATGTTAGGAACGACAGTGTAATCTGCTACATCAACTCTCTTTTTGTCTGAATCAATATTACCGCAATAGATATTATCTACGGTGACGTAGAACTTGTAGATACCATTGTTCTCAATTGTATATCTAAATACGTTTTCTTCTGTAGTACCTAGCAATTCTCCGGTCTCTGAATTGTACCAGCTGAAGTCGCCATGATTGTCATTTGATGTGTTAGCAGTGAGTGTAACCTCTTCGCCCATTTGAATGTTCTTTGGCTCAGCTGTCATTGTTACAGCCAACAAGTTAGAAACTCTATTTCTCTCTGAGTAAATCTTGTTAGAGTTTTTGCAGATGTCGTCTGTTCCGTATGCCCAGTAAACAGAGTCTCTGTCTGGAGCAACAGCGTATTTAGACCAGAAGTAAATCTTATCTTCATTTCTGCTATCGATGAATGTAGAGTCGTATTTAACCTCTGTTGTATCACCTGTTGACCAAACAATCTGATCTGGACGACCAGAGTTGATATTGATGAACATTCTTACATACTGAGTAGAATCAGAACGCTGACATAAAGTGGTAGCGTCTTGTCTTATTCTAAGTCTTAGAGAATCTTGAACGGTTACGTTTGCACAATTTGTTGTCTGAGGACAAATCTTTGAGTCTGTAGCGTAAGCAGTTACACAAATGGAGTTGTTGCCTGTCGCTAAATTGTTAAAGATATTCGTATATGTACCGTTACATAAATTGTCTAGACCGTTGTTAGGAACAGGATCTCCACTTCCATTGCCCTCTCTGTTACTGTCATTTAATTCAGGATCTTTATATGTTCCTGCTGCATCTTGAATGAGTTCAGGATATACGCTTCCTTGTTTCCAAGTGTTATTAACATTTAATGTGGCAAGAACTGTTCCGTCTGCGAATTGAGATGCTGTCATTTGAGTTGTTCCTGTATAAGAAGTTCCTTCCAAATAAAAACAATTAATAGCTGTATTATTGAGGTCGCCTATAATTGCTCCTTGAGATGGAATTCCAACAGAAAAACAATTTTCTACAATACCTCCCTCATTAGTGCCAACAACACCTCCACCATTATAAGAAGCTGTCACCTCAGCTGTGTTGTAGCTGTCTGTGACTTTAGAGTTATCGTTAATGCCACCACAAACACCACCAATTCTATGAGTTCCAGAAATTTTTCCTGTATTATAACACTTTGAAACTGTACTTTCACCGTTTAAGAATCCACATATACCTCCGACATGCTTTTGTTGTTGATATACTCCACTAACTGTGGCATTATTATAGCAATTAGTGATTTTTGTTCTCATACAACCTCCTAGTATACCACCTACAGGAGCATCACCCTTAATATCACCACTTTCTATTCCTAGATTCTTTATCTCAGCATCATTAGCTATACCAATGAATGCATTATACATTGCATTTCTATCAATTTTCAAACCTGAAATCTTATGATTTCCACCATCAAAAAGACCTGTGAACTTCTGACTTGTTGCAGCATCACCAATTGGAATCCAATTGGAAAAACTTGACAAATCAATATCTTTTGTCAAAACAGCACACGCAGCATTGTTTTGTTTCTCACATATCAATTTACCGTTAACCAAGTCAGAAAACCACTTCAGCTCATCTGCAGTGCCAATTCTGTAAGGATCTTCTTTGGTTCCTTTGCCATATTCAGGACGACCTTTGTCATCATCACAGATACTTCCACTACTACTTCCTGGACAATCTTTTCCTGGTTGAGGTTGTCCTGCTGGTGTCCAGGTTATATTCGTATATGATCCTGAATGTGTATTGTTGATATCTACAGAACCATTTACTTCACTATTAACACAGATTATTGATTTGTCCAATAATACATCTAATTTGACAGGTTCCCTTACTTCAACATCTTTGTATTTTGTCGTGTCAGGACAAACTCCGTCTTCTGCTGTTACTTGGAATGTGTTTTTGCCTTCTTTAAGCGGTACACTAATTGAAGAGTCTGTCAATAATCTATATGGTTCAGTCCAAATATATCTATTAGGATTACCATTATTCAGAACAACTTTCAAAACAATAGAATCATTCTCTGCAGTCTTACATTTTTCGTTGACAGATTCAATACTAAAGTCCATCTTTTTATAAACAGTATAATCAGCTTGTGCGGATGGCTTGTTTTCAGGACATACTTGGTCTACAGCAGAAATGGTTACTAAACCATTTTCTTTTCTAGGAGATGTTTCACTTTTCTTTCTTGTTTTTAAAGTATTGAATACATTGTCTCCAATTGTTGTGTTAGAAACAAGGAAATCTCCGTTTGCATCCCAATTCACAATTGTACTATTATCAAGATAATTGTGAACGATCGCGTTGAATTTAATTGAATCACCTTCACAAATGTTGGCTTTGTCCAAATCTAATTCTAAATCCATTCTTGTTCTTGCACGGATTGTTCTAGTTGCAGAAGTAACACTTTCGCAGATTCCGTCACTAGCTTTAACACTATAAACATTGTCTCCGTATGAAATCGCAAATGGTGCACTTATGTTGTTTATCGTTCCCATTGAGTTTCCGTCTTTGAACCATTCATATGAGGTTGGCTCGCCTTTAGTGACGTTAGCTGTTAATGTGATAGACTGCCCCTCTTCCTGTGTTAAACAGTATAAGTTGTCGTCTCTTTCTGCGTCAACGCTAATCTCGATGTTGTTATGTATCTTATATGCAGTTGAACTAGAAGTCTTAGTGTTTCCTGTACAAACATTATCGTTAGTACTGATGCTTATGTTGCGAGTTTCTGTCTTATAGTTTCCTGAAGATTTTTTTGCTTCAATAGGTAATGTGGAAGAACTTCCAGTTGTTGTAGTTCCTTCATTTACATCATTTCCGCTCCAATTAACAACGACATTGTTTGCATCAAGAGCGTTTTTAACCTCAGCTATGAAATTTATTGTAGTGCCCTCGCAAACTTCTGTTTCTAGTGGTGAAATCGCAATTTCTATAGGGTTTCTGGCCTCTATTGATTTCTTTTCAGAAGTCTTTGAATCACAGATACCATCAGAAGCTACAACTGTATAATCGTTGCTGCCATCTTTGATTGTGATTTCTGCAATGTTAGATTCTGTTGTCATCTCTTTTGTATCTCCTCTGAGCCATTCATATTGAGTTGGCTCACCAGTGCTGACAACTGCTTCCAATTTGATCGTTTCTCCGTTTGTTAAACAGTATGTAGGATCAGCTTTTATAGAAACATTGATCTTGTTGTGAATGGTATAAGATGTTTCGAATTTTACCGTATCTCCATTCGCACAGACATCATCCGGAGTGCTAATTGTTATATGACGAGTCTCTGTCTTGGTGTTGCTCTTGTTTGGTTCGAAAGAATATGAACTTACACTTCCTGTTGTCTTTTTTCCAGCAGAAATACTGTCGCCACTCCAAAATACAGGAACTTGTGTCGCATCAAGTGCATTCTTTACAGAAGCATTGAATTGGATTGTAGTACCTTCACAGAATACGGAATCGAGTGGACTTAAAGCTAATTCTATTGGGTTTCTTGCTTTTGTGGTCATTGATTTTGAAGAGAAACTCTTACAATAATCATCTGATGCAACCACTGTGTATTCGTGATCTCCGTCAGTTGTTGTAACAGTAACTACGTTAGTAGTAGTTGTTGTTACAAATTCATTATTGTCGTACCAATCGTATTTAGTAGGAACACCAGAATCTATGGTAGCGGTCAACTCCATCTGATCGCCTTTCGTTAAACAATAAGTAGGAACATCATCGATTTTTAAACCGATATTGTTATGAATGGTATACTTAATATCTCTAGAAACCCATCCATTTCCACTTTTGCACTCTTTGTCAGCTGTTTTTACATTGATTATGTGTGTCTCTGTGAATTTGTTTGTCTTCTTTGGTATAATAGTCAATTTTGCTTTTGAATTCACGGTCGTAATGGCAGTGTCTTCTCCTGATATCATTCCATCAAGATCGTCACCAAACCAATAGACTTTGACTTCATCTAATGCGTTTTTAATAGTAACTTCTATCTCAATAGCTTCTCCGTCGCAGATTTCTTCGTTTTTAGGAGTCCAATCTATTCCAACACCCTTGGTAGCAAATACAGAATCAATTCTTGATGGAGCAACCTCGATTTCTGAGTAACAGATTCCATCTGTTGCGACCACTTTGTATTGGTATTTGCCATTTTCTCTTATGGTGTCGCTTGCAACATTGACGTTAGTTTCTGCAAACATAACATTATCTCTATACCAATAGTACTTTGATGGTTTTGCGGTTTCAGGAGAGTGAGTTACTTGAGCGTCAACATTTCCTTCTTCTGCAAAACAGAGATTGTATTTTTTGATGTCTTCGTTAATTGTAGTAGAATCAATTGAAACATCTCCATCCAAATCTAAAGTCAATGTGAATTTTTTATAAATTTCATAAGAGATGGTTCTTGTAGAATCGCAATATCCATCAGCAGATCCTGTAACAGTGATTGTTCCATTTAATGGAGCATCCTGAGGAATCTTATAAGTCGATCCTGTTTGAGATCCATCAATTGTTCCGTTTAGATTCCATGCAAATCTTGCATTTATTGGGTCTACATTTGTAAGATGAATAGAAGAGTCATACTCACAGACAATGAATTTTTCTGGAGCGTTAAATTCTACAACGTCTTTTTTCTTGACGTTGACAAATTGAGTGTCAGGGCAACCATTGCTAAAATCTTCATATCCGATGTAATAGAATCTGTAAACTTTGTTGTCTTTGTTTACTCCTTCTATTGTAAATGAATAATCCATTTTGTCGTTTATTGCTGTCCCATCTTCTGCATTTACCCATGCATACCTAGCTTTTTTTGTGTCTTTTGGAAGTAATGTTTCTCCAACTAAGTTCATGACTTCATCAACGCAGCCTGCAGTGTCTATTTGAGGTCCCATAGGTCCGCTATAGTGGAAGTTGACAGTGAAAGTTGAATCTATTGCATATACTTGAGTACAATTTACCTCAGGTCTCTCTCCATTAAGAACTCTTTCAATAATATCGTTGTTAGATCCAACGATAGTACGAAATGTAGTAAAACCGCGGAATCTTTCGTCTGTTCTGTTCAACTCAAATGATGCATGGTCTATATCTGTAATGGCGTTGCTCTCATCTATGTTTTTCCAAATGCCATCTGCTTTCTTGTATTGGAAAGTGTATTTTGGCTGATCAATGTAACTAGTGATGCCACTTTCATTAAATGCATACAAGTTGATTGTTGTATCCAACTGACAAGTCTCAATGCTTTTCTTTTGCTTGTTGTTCAAATCAGTAATCAAATTGATGTTTGGATAACAGATAGAGATTGAAATATCATCAATCAAAATATCGTTTCCGTAGTTCTTGCTACCTCCACCGTAGTTGTTGGTCAACTGAATCTTGTATTTTTGACCACTAGCTTTGAATTTGAAGGTCATGTTAGACCATTTTTCTCCAGTTGTTCTTGGCATAATATCGCCTGAAGAAACAGAGTGGATTCTATTTCCTAGTTCATCAAAAATATCTAATCTTACATTTGCAGGTAAGTTTGAACTCTTGATAGATGCGTTGCTGATGAATGCAGAGAATAAAAGTTGTACATTCTCGCAGTCGTTGTTAATGTCGATTTCACGCTCGTAAATAATGGTACGCTCACTACCTTCTTTACAATTCACGAATAGCATACCACCATTTGTGTTTCCTGTGTGGTCTGAGCCGTTCCAATAGTCTTTAGCAGGTTGACCGCAGTTACTAATGTCTGGATTTGTAAGGATAGCGTAATATCCATCTTCTATACGTATACCGTTACAACCTTCCCAACACGCATAGTGTTTATAGTTGTCTGAAGCACAATTGTCTGAATTGAATTCACCAAATAGAGGGTCTAACTCAGCATAATCATGTCCTTGTACGAGATTGTTGACATCAGCAGAAAGAAAATCCATAACGTGGAAAACATTTCCTTTTGAGTCAGTACTTTCTCCGCTAAATGTCGTTTCTTCTCCTCCGATGGTTTTTGTTACGAATGTGCTTGCATCTTTGAAATAACCGAAGTCGTCAGACCACAAAGGATCCATATTAGAATTTGAGTCACATCTGTAAACAACACGTAAAACAATGCTCGCATTATGAGTTTCCTCTTCTTGGGTTTCAGCATTAATGCCAGTCCCTGTTATTTTTATATCTATGTTCTCTTTAGGGTTGAAGGTCCATGTTCCATTTTCTCCGTTCAAAGTTGTATCTCTCCATTCTGTTTCATCAAAACTCTTGATTTGAATGGTGTAGGAGACGTCTGTCATCTCAACAGCCTCTGCTTTGATGGTAACTGATTCTGTGTAATTAAGAACCTCGAATTCAACTCCATTTATTTGAGTGGCTTCTGGAATTGTAACTGATATGCTTGCTGGTAAGAAACTTACTTTTATCTCGTTTGAATTTGAAGTAGCATTACCACCTGTTGCAACTACTCTATAAAGGGTTTCTTTTTTATCAGGTGTTTCATCTGTTAATACAGAACTTGTTGCTCCTGCTATCGGAGTCCAGCTTGTTCCACCATCTGTGCTTTTTTGCCATTGATAATTAATGCTGCTGGCTTCTATAGTTGGACTGCAAGAAGTGGCTGCAAAAGAAATTTTTTGACCTCTAGAGATGATTGTGTCTCCTTTTGTTTGGGATATTTTTGTTGTGATAAAATCAAAATCAGAAATCGTTTTGCTGATTGTATAAGGTGTTTTTCTTGCATCCAAGTAATAAACTATAGGCTTAGAGATTTCTGCAGAAGCAATCTGCCAACCTTCTTCTCCTTGGCCTCCTGTCTTGGTAGTAAAGTAGCTGCTTGCATCTAAAGAACTACTGCCTAGAGTTTCACTTCCTTCATAAATGGCAAATTGAATAGAGTTGTTAACTACGCATTTTAATGTAATCATATAGACAGAATTACAATATCCTGCAACCTCTTTAATGGAACTTCCTGTCATGTCAATTCCATACCAATTTGTTAGGGTAAATCTGTCCCCATTGCCGAGAGTCGTGACTTTTGTGTCTTTAGTTACGACAGAACCGTCTTTGGAAATTTCTAATGAATAAACTCCATTTGGAACGGTTGGGGTGTAATTTGTTAAGTTTGCACCTGTCTCGTTGTTAATCTTATTTCCGTTTTCGTACCATTGATAGGTATAGCTCTCTAATGGACATGTTTCAGAGGTGAAGTTGATTTTGTCATCTTCGTTAAGTGTCGTATTTCCTGTGATTCTTGTAAAAATCTCGCTAGAAGAAGGCTCGTCTATAGAAAGAACATAAGGATAACCATTCCTTGTGTTTAAATAAAAAGTTCGATCTGTTGCGGATTCTCCTCCTTTTATTTTTTTCGAATCATTACCGGAAACGAACTGTAAATTCGAGTCTCCTAAATCCATGAAATTTGATGTAGAAATAGCTTCCCCGCCTTCGAGTATTTCGAAATCGAAGTAGTATTTGTCTGTGACATCAATTGTAATCTTGTAAATGCTATTACAAGCATCTACAGCAGTTATGGATGAATTTGATTCGTCTATTTTTTCAGTGCTTCCAAACGTTATGTTTTGTGCGTTAGCGTTAGCTACGCATAATGACAAAAATGCTGTCAGAAAAAACAATGAACATTTGCCTATAAGGACTTTTGCACTTTTGCTTCCTCTCAAGGAAATCAAACTGAGATAATGCATTCTTCTCATCTCTATATGTCTATTTTTAAATGTTTTTCTCTCTATATAATGGTATTGAACTTAAGTTCAATGTTTTGCTTCTTATTGTTGAAGTCGATTAAAGTCATTATAAATACTTCTGCTTCGACAAAATATGGCTATTTTAGCCCCCAAATTTATGGATAGTTCTTAATAAAAACAAAAAAAACGTATGCGAAAATTAGTATTTTTTGTTTTTCTATGCTTTTTTCTTAAAAATATGTTCTTTTTTCAAGTTTTCTTATTGTCGATTTCTTATTATCTGAGTTAACTGTTCTTAAAGGAGAATGAACTCGTTTTGTTCAAAAAAAAAGGACGGAACGTTGTTGGCGTTCCGTCCAAAAAGATTATTTATTTTTCTCAATCCACTTTTTTGCATTGACAAATGCCTCCAACCATGGAGTGATCTCATCAGTCTTAATTCTATCTGATGGATAGTAAGCCCATTGCCAAGGGAAAATAGCACGTTCCAAGTGAGGCATCATAGCTAGATGTCTGCCGTCTTTTGAACAAACTCCTGCTACACCATATTGTGAACCGTTTGGATTTGCAGGGTATGCATCGTATTCGTATTTAGCAATGATGTTGTACTCTTTCTCTTCGTAAGGGAAACTGAACTTTCCTTCTCCGTGAGCAATCCAGATGCCAAGTTTGTTTCCTGAAAGGGAACCGAACATAACTGAATCATTCTGAGGAATTGTTAGACCTACGAAACTAGACTCGAACTTGTGAGAGTTGTTATGTAGCATTTTGTGCTTCTTCTCGTGCTCTGGGTACACAAGTCCTAACTCTGCCATTACCTGACATCCGTTGCAGATGCCTAAGCTAAGGGTGTTCTTTCTTGCGTAGAATTTGTCAAGAGCAGCTTTCGCCTTTTCGTTGAAGAGGAATCCTCCGGCCCAACCTTTAGCAGAACCCAAAACGTCTGAGTTAGAGAATCCACCGCAGAATACAATCATGTTGACATCTTCGAGTGTCTCGCGTCCAGTTGCCAAGTCGGTCATGTGAACGTCCTTAACATCGAATCCAGCCAACCATAAAGAGTAAGCCATTTCACGGTCGCCGTTTGTACCCTTGTCGCGGATAATGGCTGCGCGGATGCCGCTCTTTTCTTTTCTGTCAGCAGAAAGACCTAACTTAGAAAGCTTACCGTCAAAATTATCGTTGAACTTGCAAGCAATTGGTTGTTTCTTGTAATTCTCGTAACGCTCTTTTGCACATTGCTCGCCACTTTGTTTGCGGTCGAGTAGGTAAGAAGACTTGAACCAAACGTCGCGAAGTGCGTCGATGTCGAAGCTGTGATTTTTTCCGTCTTTGCTGATTTTGATGCTTCTGTCTTCAGTGACGGTTGCGATCTTGGCAAATCCGATACCTTGGTCTTTCAATATCTTTTCAACCTCAGAGCAGTTCTCAACTTGGATCAAAACGCCAGGGTTTTCGCTGAATAATATCTTAACCAAGTCATTCTCGACAAGGTCGTCCAAAGAGACGTTCAAACCGCCCTTCGTGTTGGCGAAGCACATTTCCAACAATGCAGTGATCAAACCACCTGCAGAGATGTCGTGTCCGGCAAGAACCAAGTCTTTATTTATCAATTCCTGGACAGACTCGAATGCGTCAACGAAGTACTCTGAGTCTGTAACGTATGGAGTCTTAGCGCCAATTTTGTTCAATGTTTGAGCCAAAGCCGAACCTCCTAATTGAAGTTCGTCGAATGAGAAGTCGATGTGGTAAATGGCTGTTCCCTTCTTGTTTTGGATAACAGGACCAACGATTTTTCGAACATCAGAGATCTCAGCTCCTGCAGAGATGATGACAGTACCAGGAGAGTAAACCTTCTCGTCGCCATATTTCTGAGTCATGGATAGAGAGTCCTTTCCTGTAGGAATGTTTACACCCAAAGAACAAGCGAAGTTACTACAAGCCTCTACTGCTTTGTAAAGACGAGCGTCTTCTCCTTCGTTCTTGCAAGGCCACATCCAGTTAGCACTTAATGAAACGCTGCTGATTCCGTCAGTCAAAGGAGCCCAAACGATATTGGTCAAAGCCTCTGCAATAGAAAGAACAGAACCTGCTGCTGGGTCTATCATGGCAGCCATAGGAGCGTGACCGATAGAGGTTGCAATACCAGATTTCCAACGGTAATCCAAAGTAACGGCACCAAGGTCGTTCAATGGCAATTGGATCTCTCCAGCGCATTGTTGTCTTGCAATCTTACCTGTAATTGAACGGTCTACTTTGTTGGTTAACCAATCTTTACAAGCAACAGATTCAAGTTGAAGAACGTTGTTCAAGTACTCGTCAATCTTAGACTCGTCCGTTTTAACGTCCTGGTAGGTCTCAACCACAGTCTTGTCAGTGATGACAGTACGAGGTGGTTTACCGATCATATATTCTAGTAAGAGGTCGATTGGCTTTTCTTCGTTTGACTTCTTGAATACGAACTTCTTGTCGCCAGTGGTCTCTCCTACAACATACATTGGAGCACGCTCTCTGTCTGAAATTCTCTTTATGAGGTCAATGTCTTTTTCGTTAACCAAGCATCCCATACGCTCTTGGCTCTCATTTCCGATAATCTCTTTGTCAGAAAGAGTTGGGTCGCCAACAGGAAGTTTGTCCACGTCGATGACGCCACCAGTAGTCTCAACCAACTCAGAAAGACAGTTCAAGTGTCCTCCTGCACCGTGGTCGTGGATAGAAACGATAGGGTTGTTATCTGATTCTGCCAAAGTACGAATGACGTTAGAAACACGTTTTTGCATTTCTGGGTTAGCTCTTTGAACCGCATTCAACTCGATGGAGTTGTTGTATTGACCGGTATTTACGGAAGAAACGGCTCCACCGCCCATTCCGATACGGTAGTTGTCACCACCCATCACGATAACTTTCTGTCCTGGTACGGCTTCGTCCTTCAAGCTGTCTTTCATCTTGGCGAATCCTACACCACCTGCCATCATGATTACCTTATCGTAAGCAAACTTCTTGAAGTTTTCAGCGTGCTCGAAAGTCAAAAGAGAACCGCAGATAAGAGGTTGTCCGTATTTGTTTCCGAAGTCGCTAGCACCATTAGATGCCTTGATAAGGATTTGTTCTGGAGTCTGGTAAAGCCATTCGCGCTCTGCCATTCCCTCTTCCCATTTACGACCATTCTCTGTACGAGGGTAAGATGTCATGTAAACAGCAGTTCCTGCCATTGGCAAACTTGCCTTACCTCCACCGAGACGGTCTCTGATTTCGCCTCCTGAACCGGTAGCTGCACCGTTGAATGGCTCAACTGTTGTAGGGAAGTTATGTGTTTCAGCCTTCAAAGAGATGACTGATTTTATCTTTTTTACTTCGAAGAAATCTGGCTTATCTCCGCTTGCAGGAGCAAACTGCTCGATTTCTGGACCTTCGTTGAAGGCTACGTTATCTTTGTATGCAGAAACAAGTTTGTTTGGATTTGCCTCAGAAGTTCTCTTGATCAATTTGAACAAAGAGCTCTCCATCTCTTTTCCGTCGATGATGTAAAGACCGTTGAAAATTTTATGACGGCAGTGCTCTGAGTTTACTTGAGAAAATCCGAACACCTCACTGTCTGTCAACTTTCTTCCGATTTTCTCACTTATATTGTTCAAATAAGCGATCTCGTCTGGGTTAAGAGCCAAACCTTCTTTCTTGTTGTACTCTTCAATGTTGTCGATGTGTACAATTGGATCTGGTTTTTTGTCGATCGTGAAGATGCTTTGGTCGAGCTTGCTGTAGATTCTCTGAAGCATTGGGTCATGCTCAGAATCTGCACCTTTGGCGGCAAAGAACTCTTCAATACGAAGAATGCCTTTCAATCCCATGTTTTGGGTGATCTCTACGGCATTCGTACTCCACGGGGTTATCATCTCACGGCGTGGGCCGATAAACCATCCTCCGATTTCTTTTTCTTCGGTGAATTTTGCCCCACTGAAAAGCCATGTAAGTTTCTCAATGTCTTGAGAAGGTAATGCAAGTGTTGAATCAACTGCGATTACGCCCGCATCCTCTTTTTTGAAGAATAGAATCATATCTATGATTGTTTTGAAAATATTATTCTTAAGAATAAATCCTTGAAAAACAGGAGAAAGAAACGTTTCTCCGAATTTTTTGCAAAGTTACGGAAAAATCTTGATTTTATTTTAGATTGTGGCTGATAATATAAATATTAGATGTGTTGAAGCCTTTATTCTCATTTCTTAAATATGGATTTTTAAAAGTATCTTGAATGAAAAAAAGAGAATAAATTTGTGATGTATATTCGATTTTGGTTTTTTATGAAAATAGTTTTTGGAAATGGAAACAGCTTCTTGGTTTCTTGCTATTGTTTAATCATAAAAACTATGTAGCTTTGATGTGCATGTTGTTTGCAAAAAAAACGATATGTGATGTTAAATGGTTGTCGGAATACAGAATAAAATATGAGGTTCTGAAATATGGTTTTTCTAATAATCTTTTTAGTGAGTCGTTCCTTTAATTAAGGAAATATTTTTTAATTTTAAAAATAGGAATGACTCTACAAAAGTGAAGATGGAATGATCGCCTATTTATTTAGTACTTTGATTTTCAAATCTCACAAACTGTTATGAATTTATCGTTAGATAATTGAGATGATTTTTTGAAACATTTTTAGGGATTTTGTGAGAAAGATAGCGAACTATATATCGAAAAAAAATGGCCCAAAATAACAATCAAACAAAACCACAATTGGTTTTTATGCAAAAATAGTCTATAAAAAACAGGAACAGCTTCTTAAATCTTCAGCGAGGGAGGTTTGAGGCGGATGCTCCGATTTTGAATAGAGAAACAGAAGAAATTTCTAATTTAAATATAAGATGAAGAAACGCAATGCATTTATTTTGTCATTGGCACTACTTCACCCAATGGTAAATATGGCACAAGAGAGTAGTAAAGAACTGCAGATGCAGCAAAAGGCAAAGTCGGTAATCGCGGAGATGACTTTGGATGAGAAATTATCTCAGTTGATGAATGTTTCTCCAGGTGTGGATCGCCTGAACATCAAACCATATAACTGGTGGAACGAAGCGCTTCATGGCGTGGGGCGAGACGGACGTGCTACCGTATTTCCTCAACCAATCGGTTTGGCTGCCGCTTTTGATGCGGAGCTTATCCAACAGATTGGTGATGCGGTTTCTACAGAGGGTCGTGCTAAGTTCAATGTAGCACAAAAGTTGAAGAATTATTCGCAGAATGCTGGTCTTACGTTTTGGTCTCCAAACGTGAATATCTTTCGTGACTCGCGTTGGGGTAGAGGTATGGAGACTTATGGTGAGGATCCGTTCTTGACAGGTACGTTAGGTACTGCATACGTACACGGATTGCAAGGTAACGATCCTTTTTATTTGAAATCTGCAGCTTGTGCAAAACACTATGCTGTTCACTCAGGTCCAGAGGCAACCCGCCACGAGGCCGATATTCATCCGAGTAAACGGGATTTGTTTGAAACATACTTGCCAGCTTTCCAAATGTTGGTTCAGAAAGGTAAGGTTGAGTCTGTTATGTCTGCCTACAATGCTGTCTATGGAAAGGCTTGCTCTGGTTCTGAATATCTGTTGACGGATATCCTCCGTAATTCATGGGGCTTCAAAGGTCACATCGTTTCTGATTGTGGTGCGGTGAATGATATCTTCGGCGGACATGCCATGGTAAAAACTGAATCTGAGGCTTGCGCTGTAGCTATCAAGGCTGGTTTGAATATTGAGTGCGGAAAAACTTTTCAAGTAATGAAGTCGGCTCTCGATAAAAATCTTTTGACCGAAAACGATATCGACAATGCGCTTCTTCCTTTGATGATGACCCGCTTGAAATTAGGAATATTGAATGAGGATAAGGATTGTCCTTATAATAATGTAGGGGAAGATGTAATCTGCTGTGACAAACATACTGCTTTGGCCAAGCGTGCTGCTTTGGAGAGTATGGTTCTTTTGAAGAACGATAACAATGTGTTGCCTCTTAGCAAAAATATCCGTACTCTTTACATCGGTGGTGAAGGTGCAACAGATATTTTCAACTTGATGGGTAACTATTATGGATTGAGTCCTCGTTACAGTTCTTACCTACAAGGTATCGTTTCTAAGGTAAGTAATGGAACCAGCGTCAACTTCCGTCC
>JALNVE010000002.1 GCA_023227695.1 Paludibacteraceae bacterium | reverse complement strand
CCGCGATGAATAGAATTTATTTTTACGAGAACGCAGAGCGGCCGATGAATGAATTAGAACGGGAACAGTACGACGCGGGCGTCAGACTTCCCGCCGGAAGATAAAATGAGTAAAGGAGACATTAAGATGAAAGCACAATACATTTCTGTTTTTGAAATAAAATTACCGACACCCGAAGATTATCTTGAAGACGGTATCACTTTTAAAGATCCAAGCAGATGGTATGATCTCGTAGAATACCAAAAACAAAAAGACGTTAACATCTTTAAGAACTTTGTCCGACGATATTATTTGATTTCAGATGCTTTCGGAGGACCTAAAGAAATTTTTGAATCATGGAAAGAAAATGTTTCAGAAAAAGATGAACGTTGTGAAGACAGAAACACAATTAATAAATCTCTTGTTTAAGGAGACTTAAAGAATCTAATCATTTGCTTAGAAATTTAAAATTCAAAGGTGAAAGAGGAATATGGAACAGAATATGGAACAATATTTCTACTTAGAATCTCCGACGCGCGGATATGTCAATATTTCTTTCATAAGGGAATTAAATATGAATGTTCAATTCGGTTCGAGAGACCCAACGTTTTTTAAATCAAAAGAAAAATGCGAAATTTTCGCAAAAATGTTGTGTTATGTCGTCGCAGATACAGAAGTTAAAAGTACGGATGGATTTGAAGATTGGTATGTCCGTCTTTTAGAACGTTATTCGTTATAAGTGTTTATTCTTTGTTGAAGAATTTTCCGGAAGCCATGATGAAAACTTCATATGCTAAAAAGGCACGACTACCGAAAAATTCAAACAGATTCGCCAAGAAGTTTAGAACTATTTGGATCATATAAAGAGAAATGAATATCAGCAGACTTAAGGGATAAAAAGCGGCCATCCGTAAACCTCTTTTTGAAATTTTCATCTTCTTTTTAGCCATCGCCATTATCAGAACAATGGGACAAAAGAAAAATGAAAAAATAAATGCCTTTTTCGTTTTTCCGAAATTAGTAAATCCATAAGAATATGAATTTACAGCAAGACACAAGCTTTCTGCTACATACCAAAAAACAAGAAATGGGATCAAGAATTTATACATTATGATATTCCTTCAGCTTTTCAACAGGAAAACTAAATCTGATGGTATCTTTCTAAAAGTTCTTGAGCTTCCTTCGTTTCAACCCATTTACAAGAACGTATTTCAGGACACCATCCTCCACGATAAATGCTACTTCCAATAAGTTATTAAGTCGGTAGTAAATTCTTTCCATGAAAATTTATGATCATTTGCAACGTTTACAGCATTGGACCCACAACCAATAAGAAGAATACTTCCATCTGTAAAATGTATACAAAGTTCCTCTGATCTTAGATCCGGTGTTTCACCGAATTCTATTTTACTTACTGTTTTACCTATGCTTTTTTTTACTTCGTCTAGTTTATGTTCCGGTCTAGGAGACTGTGTTACAATACTCATGTTTAATTTCCTCTTTTTTTACTAATGAAAACTTATAACCATTTATTCTTGTCCCGTTTGAACAAGAGACTTTTAGTTTATAAAACGTTATATTATACTTATTGCAAACCTCTTTGATACAACCTAAAATTTCTCCTGTGTCATCATTTCTCACAAGTTTTGCATTACCGTTTCCAGATCCTTTGTTTATCTTAGATAGTTTTCCCTTTGCAATCAACCTCTGTTCATCTGATAAACTACTCCAAGCATTTATTCCCATGTGACCAATGCTAATCTTTTTTCGTATTTCTTCTTTTTCTTTTTCTGATTTATTGTGGTGAGATTCTTTTATTTTACGAGATATTTCTCTATTTTCGTGTTCTGTCCTATTTATATTAACTTCTCTTATCTTACGAGATATCTCTTCCATCTCTTCTTTTGTTTTATTACCGAAAGGATTCTTCCTAAACATCGGATTCTTTTCACCATCCATTAACCCTTCGTGTGCTTTTGATAACCTTTCGTGTATTATAGCCCTCTCTCCCTCTGATTTATTATCATAAATTCCATGTCCGATCTTTGAGATACTGACTCTTTTTGCGACATCCTTGTTAAACATGGGATTGTTTTCTTTCATCCCATTAGATAAGGCCATCTTATTCTTTTCAAACAAACGGCTATTGAAATATCTGTTTCCACCCTGATTATCGGCATTCATTATATTGAATGCCTTAACCAACTTATAAAATATCTGGTCATTTTTATAAATTTTGGTTAAAAGGAAATGCGCTAAAAAATGTTCTCTGGCCGTTAACAACACCAGATTTTCATTGTTATCAGAACCACCAATACATTTTGGTATAACATGATGTTTCTCGTAGTAAACACCCAATCCCTTTTTTCTATTTGTGGATTTTACATATAGAGAGTATTGATCGTACAGTTTTTTGTAATTCATAGTTACCTTTAGTTTAAAGAGGTTTTTTCTAGCAACCTCACTAAAGGTAATTTTATTAAAAAAGAATTGGGATTAGGATGGTGAATTACCTCATCCAAACTGCCTAGAAAACAGTCTGTCTCCCAAAGATGTTAAGTTTCCCTGTATTCTTGTAAACGATTTTTAAACTCTTCTGTCCGGGAAAATCCACATGTTCTAATCTCTGGACAGACACCACGGTAAATACATTCAGGAACACAACATTCAGCAAGTACGGGATCTACTTTCATAATTTCTTCGATCACAGCTTTCCATGCTAGTCTTGTTTCAAGGCTAGCCTGATTACAAAGCCTACGTCGGCTGATAAACAAGATAGCTTGTGCGTTTGCTTCACATTCGTGTTCTACAGAGGCTCCTTGCGGCAATTCGTCACGGTTTACGCCAGTTCGGTCGCTTCTCTGTGTTCTAACGAAATGTTCGATGCCGATCTTATGCCGAACCAAATGGACGCTGACCCAATACTTTAAATCTTTCCATTTCCAATTGAATACCAGTTTCCGAATTGGAGAATGTTCTGTAAGAAGCATTCTCTTCTTCCAAGAATAACTTGGTTCATTTGTTCCTGGTTCCATGTGTACGGTTGTTCGGGCGGCATCTGCGACTTCCCGCCAAGTTCCTTTTTGTTTCATGTTTTCAACGATCATGTCATTCTCCTATAATATATCCCGCTTCTTCTAAAAGACCCCTTAGTCTATTTTCAAATAATTCTTCAGAAATGATTCCGTCTTGAAGATATTCTGACTTGCTGACGACAGAAGGACAATATTCAGTTTTTATTTTCTTCAGGATTTCATGCCAGCTCATTAATCCTCCGACATTCCTATCATCGATATAGATGTCGGCGACTATTTTTCTCGGGTCATAATTCTCTGAAATTTGTTCAGAATTTGTGTTTATTCCCTTGAAACAATGCAAGATTCCGTTCTCTTTAAGGAAAGTGATTGCCTCTTCAAGACATTTCCCATATCTGCATGTCCAAAGGATAAGTTCAAAACCGAGTCGATATAGATCACAAATCGCTTCTTTCCCACCAGGACGGAATACCAACAGTTTCCCACATCCTGATTTCGTTATTGTCCCGTCGAAGTCAATTGCAATTACAGCAGGGTTCATTATCTTCCGCTACTCCCGAAACCTTTATTTCCGCGTTCTGTGTTTAATTCATCCATTTCTTCTTCTGAAACGAACATTATTTTAGGAGAAACGAACGGGGCAATCACGAGTTGTGCTATTTTATCGCCCTTTTTGATGACATATTCACAATTGCTATGATTGATAATAATTACCTTCAATTCTCCCGTATACGAAGAATCAAGAATACCCGGAGCGTTTTCTACCGTTATCCCGAACTTGCTTGCGAGACCGGATCTGGGACATACTAATCCGACGAACCCTTCAGGAACCTTAACTCTGATTCCGCTTCCGATAGTTTTCCAAGATCCTTGCGGGATAACGATTTCTTCGTTGCTCTTTATGTCCATTCCTGCGTCTCCCGGATGCGCGTAACACGGATAGTTTTCCTCACTTCCATCCATTGAAGACATTTTAATGACAGATTCCTGTTTTTCCCTTCTACATTCACATATTTTATCCAACGGCATTTTTTGTTCTTCCTTTTTTTTGATAGTCTATGCTCTTTATAGAAGGAAGAAGATTTTTTTTAACGTTTCGGAGATAAAAGATGTCATTGCAGATTACAGAAAAGGATTTTAGATTTTATCTGTTTATGCTTTCAAGGTTGGCTTCTACATATTCCTCTGCCACAGATTTGGATTTTAGCGGAATGACGACCAAGAAATTTTACGACAGTATTTACGAAAACGGGATGGCTCCTGTTTTCGTCCCTCTCTCAAATTCAACAAATGCCTGCGATGAAATTTCATACAGTTACGACCTAGAAGATTTTTTCCTTTCTATCGCTGAGATTGACAGCGCATTTGTCACCTATTTTCAGAATTACGGAAATGGAATTACATCAATCGGATCATTTATGCTTCAAAAAAAACTGTCTGTAAATCAAGTCACAGACAGTTTCTACTACGATATAACAGGTAATCACTTTTATTCTGGAACCGTTTTTAAACCAGAAGGAACTGTTCATTACACATATACATATGATAGCGGTTCGGAAACATGGGTAGGGGAATATACAAACACAACGTATTCAGGAACACTCTATTCAAACACTTCCTCGTCCGGATTAATGACGAAACCGCAAAAAATGAAGCTTTCAGCAAATCTTTCAAATCTTTTAGTGTTGGCGACTTTTGAAACAGAAGATGAAGATTATAAGATGATTGCATATCTTAGCAGTGACGGGACACCGGTTGTGACGGAA
This sequence comes from Paludibacteraceae bacterium, assembly GCA_023227695.1. Taxonomy (GTDB): domain Bacteria; phylum Bacteroidota; class Bacteroidia; order Bacteroidales; family Paludibacteraceae; genus RGIG10190. Next base: position 80,412 of record JALNVE010000002.1, on the reverse strand, counting down.
ACAGAAGTTCTAGGACTTTCTTCTTTAGAAATCTTGAATTCCCAGACGAATGAACTAAGAGATATTTCTCTTACAGACGCGTGTAACGTTCAAATCAAATACACGACAGAATTCGAACTTTCAGACAGTTTCACTTCTGAAGCATCCACGACCACATCTGTTACCAACGGAATCGTTACAAAAGGAAAGGAAGGATCTTATATCCTTCAAGATAATGATTTCAAATATCCCCTATTCGCGGAACCTGAAGACGGCTATTATTTTACGGGATGGACCAACGGAGGTTCTAATCCTAAATATCAATCATATCCTGATTCTACAGATATTCCTCTGTTCTCACAATACATCAGTGTCTATTCGAATCTGGTCTTGGACGGAGAATCTGAAAATGTTTCCGACATACGTGTCGATTTTGTCGGGAAACAACCGATTGACAGCGAAAGCCAGTGGTTTATCCCTTGCACATTTTACCCCACGGCGATTTATGATGATACCAAATATATACTTGTTTCCATCGGATGGGAGGATAACCTCTCAAACAGCGGAACCATTACGAACGGGCAATCCTTTGGAATTACAGAAGGACAAACTCAGATTGATTTTACATTTACTTTTAAAACTGCCGCCGTCGTTATCTTCACCACCAACCAAACATCGATTCCTGACGGATATAGCTTCCACACGCAGCCCATCGCATATACCCTTAGCGGAAACACCTATATCCCTTCCAATGCCGTAGGAGACGTTGTAGATATCAAAGCATGGCTTGTAGAGTCCTTACCAGCTTCTTTTTACGTTTTTAACAGGTGGACAGATTCCCCTTCTGCCGATTACTCAGCGATAAAACCCTCTACAACTCTGACAACAATGAACAGCTTTCAAGTAGAACTAGTTAACCTCGGACCAAACCCTATAGAGCATTCTATCTTTTTAACGTCAGAATATGCCTATCCGAATTTGAAAGTTTATGATTTTACGAACCTAGACAGTAACGGAGATCCGAAAGAATTGCCCAAAACGATAGTAGGAAATCCCGATGTTCCTTATGTTCTTTATCACGGAACCAACACTCTTTTACGTGTAGTTCAATCTGTTTCTGGGTTAACGACCCTGAAGTATACGATCAGTTTTGATGGGAATATCATTCATACGGATTCAGGAAATCCGAATTCCTGGACTTATGATATCGTCATTACGAACCTTTCTGAAGATCACACAATCGGCTTGCTCATTGAAACCATTTAATTAGAGATAAAATATGGCAACGACACTTACAAAACAGAATTTGGCGAATATCTTTGACAGGGTGGAAGAAATTTATGATACGTTGAAATCTGAACAAGATTCCTTGTATTCTTCATTCCGATCATATAACATTGACCTCTCAAGTCATTTTTTCTTTCGCGGTAATTCAGATGTGGAATATCCATTGATGCTTGCTTTGCAAAATTATAGGGAATACATTAAGACGGTTTCCACAGAATATTCATGCCTTTCAAGATATGTCGAATTTAAAAGGATGTTCAATGCTTTCAATACCTATTTCCTGACGGAAAGTGAATTAACAGATAAAACCATCAACGGCTTTCTCGCTTATAATGATCTTAAGGTTTCTGATAAGGTAAATAAGATTTATCATGGAATAACCGGGAATTATCTTCAGTCAAGAAATGTCCTTCCTCCGGAAAATATGATTTTCGCTTCTGCCATTCCCGTAATCCCTTCTGTCGGGGCTGATCCGATATGGCAAATATCTCTTCCTGAAACTTCCGTAATTAACAATACGAGTTATGTGTCCACTTCCGTAACCGGAAACACATATACCCCTTTCCCGATAAAGATTGTACCGTCTTCAGAAATTACGGGTGTTGTCTTTGTTTTAACATGGAGCGATGACAGCCAGACTTCTTTCGATTTTTCTTCAACACCTCTAACGACTGCCGGGTATTGTGTTCCCGTCTATCATTCCGGGATAAAATCAATTTCTTTGGTTTCAGGAAGTATCGGCACCACAAGTTTGACATTCTATACGAATTTCACCTATATTAAATTCCTATCTCCTCTCGGATGGTGCAATCCCGGAGAAGAAGCGATTCAGGCATATATAACAGATATCAACGGAACCCGCCTGTTTTTCGGGAACGCACAATTTGTTCCGAAATCTGTTGAATTTCAATTGTATCTCAGAATAAAACCTTCTCTTTTGGGTGACGAAAACGGCACTTTTTTCATAAATGATACCCAACAGGATTTGGGGACTGTTGACGGAGAAGGTTGGTTTGTAAATACCGTTCAAGTTACACCAACAACAAATATCATAGTCCAGGCAAAATCTATCAGTATCGCGCCGATACAAGAAGGTCCGGTTTCATATGTATTTTCAGGAATTATCGACGGAGACATGGATAAAATCGGAAACTATTCACCTTCTGGTATTCCTACTTCTGTGGACAGCGTGGATTTTACCGGGAAAACCATTACTACAGGAAGCTTGATTTGTGATTCAGCAGTGTTCTCCGGAACGACAATAAATGGAGGGTCTTTCACAATTACGCAAGGACTCACATTGACTAATGGAAGCCAAACAGGTGATAGTGCCGTTTTGGGAACCGTAACCTTTGTTGATTCTATCAACTATGGAACCGTTACAACCGCGATTTTTCAGTCAGATGCCGCACAGTCCTACAATTTCGGAACCTGTGTCTCTGCTGTCTTTAATGACGGAACATTTAACGGGATTACAGAAGATCAAACAGCGACTTGCGAAAACGCTTCATTCTATAACGGAATAAACTACAGTACAGTTTCAGCGACAGCGAGATTTTACTATTCTTCACAAAACGCGGATTCCGGCACCTGTCACCACGGAATTTTTCAAGAGACTTCTTCAAATACCGGAACCTGCGATATCGCAAGTTTTTACCCGGGTGGAGGATCAGGATCTTGGACGTATCCTCAAAATACAGGAACTTGTACTACAGCGCAATGTTTTTGGCTTCAGGCAGATAATGATTTGGGCGGAACAGTTACTAATGAATATTATTGGGGATATCTTGATAATCCCAATCCGTCAACAGATTTCGTATATACAGATAACGGAAGCGACATTACCATTACGGGATTTAATTATAGTTTAGGAAAAGAATTCGTTATCATTCCTTCGACTATTAACAGTAAACCTGTCATCGCAATTGCTGAAAATGTCTTTGGGAACACAGATGATATCGTTTCTGTTTATATTCCTGATTCCATAACTTCCATCGGAACAGCTTGCTTCACGGGAGAAGACACATTGAAAAACATAAGATTCTCAAGCGGAATATCTCATATCCCTGATGCAACTTGTTATCTGTCATTCCCTACCGCCTGTTTCTTTGAAGGAAACGCTCCAACGATAGGAACTGCGGATGTTTTTGGAACGGCAACACCGACTTTGTATTATCGTTTAGGAACCACAGGATGGACAAATCCTTGGAATGGTTTCACGACGATAGGGTACTAATTCCTTTCTACAGTCCCTGTTCCTTCATGATTATATAAAATATAACGGCGAACATAACAGATAGAGGTAAGAAAGTCATAGATAGGATTTCTACTTCTTTCGAACATCTTTCGGAACCATATCTCTTAGATAAGACTTTTAAAAAGATAATTGCCGTCAAAACCAAAAGAAAAGGGATACACACGAAAATCTTAATCATTTCTTTCTTCCTTTGTAAATCGGCGGTATGAACTTTCTGTCGTTTCACCGAAGTCAAAAACCTTGCCGCAATATTTCTTTACGATCTTTTTCTTCACATCGTCTTCATTTATTGCTTCCCAAAAATCGAAGAATCCGCTTCCTATAACTGTACTCCAAAAGTATTTCATACTTCAATAATTTCTGTGTTTTTAGAGAGGGTTTCCGTTATTCCCCAATCAATTCTGCAAAGACCTTGCTGTCAAGTCGAGTATCAGCATACCTATTATCGCCTCTACAGGCATAGATATCCTTTTCAGCCGTGCTTTTACGATGCAGGATATAGACATTGTTGGGATGCTGTTTTCCGCTAACCATGCCGATACAGGAACTACTGATTTGTACAAACAGATTACTTCCGTCCTTTTTCATCACAAGTGTAGCTTCTCCGCTGACTGCAATTCCTCCCCTGTTGGTGTAGACACTGGACTTTAAATTGGCTTCCCAACCGAGAATTATCAGACGTGAAGCTACATCCTTCAGATATCCCTTTGCTTCACGAAGAAACCGATCTTTCAGGATTTCATCACCACTGATACAAGATCCGCAACCCCAATCCCGTGTAAGTTTTTTGACAGACATATTAGAATCCTTTTGGAATTTGAAGAGCAGAATTCATACAACGGCGATCCCAGAAAATACCGTGTTTCAGAATGAAAGTCCCGTTGATATTATCCAGACGGATAATCTTCTTTTGAAGATAGTAGTCAAAAATAACAACGGCTTCATCATCACTGAAATGAAACTGTTCTTGAACCAAGTCTAAGAAGCGCTGACGTGCGTTCTGATTTCTTATTACAAAATTTTGTGCTGATGTTTCAAACATAACCTATTCTCCTTTGTTTTGAAGACAGGTTATCACAAACACACCATCTTGTCAAGTCAACGACTTGTCTTTTCTGAAACTATATTTATTAAATCCATGAGTTTCTGCCTTTAGAACATCACTAATCTTTACATCTTTCATGTCGGGTACTACCAAATCGTTGGAAATAAACCTTTCAATTTCTTTAAAGGCCGCAAACGCATCCATATGTTTAGAAAAGAATTGGAAGTCGTTAAGACACGGGTTCAAGTACGCTACGGAACCAAAACAGTCAGGTTCCTTTTCAATCCAATCAAATTCTTCTGACAGAGTATAGGGAAGACCGCCGAATACAACAACCGGAGTTTTGAAGAAAAGATTAATTTCTTTCGGAGACAAACGCACCAAAGATTTCCCATTGTCTCCCGTCCTCGTCCAAATGCGGTTTTGTACGTCAAAGTACTCTCTGATTCCTCGGTCTTCTTTCAAATTTCTAGATGTGAAAAGGTCAGTTTGAGCAAAGTCTTCAAAATTGTAAAAGAATTGTCTTTGGTAATTTCCGACATCGTTTTTTGAAGGATAAACATAGTTTTCAAGCACAATTACTGGGATTTCCTTCCCGCAGAAGAAAATCGTAACCGTATAAATTCTTTCGACCTCAAGAACAGTTTTTAAGAAACCAATATTCTGATTCTGCGGATAGGCCCAAGGATTGTTCATCTTCTGTTTTTCACGACGCCAAATCCTGTTCCAACTTTGATCGCTGAAATTCGGATTTCTTGCATAGATATCATATCTGTCTTTGAACTTAGAAATCAATTTCATATTTTATATCCTTTTTTTCAACATAAAGATATCATATTGACAACGTACCGTCAATATGGATGTTCGGCGGAATACGCTTAAACAGCATGTCGGCCAAATCTTGTATTCCGGGAACCCCAAATGTATCTCCATAGACTTCACCCGCATCATACCCAGCTTCAAGGCATAGTTTTTGAAGGTGCGAGTGATCTTCTGCCCACTCAATGCACAGGCACTTAATTTTCTCGTTGACATCCATCGCCGTGTCCTGTTCATGCTGATTGTTCGTTCGTTACCTTTTCTAGTTGCGGAGTTCTTGTCCGTCAGGTGTTGGTCTTAATGAGTTCCATTGCTTGCCAGGCGCATTCATCGTAGACGTTCGCCGCCGTTCTGTCTGCTCCCTCCCCTGTAGAAAGGAAGTCGCGCTCTGTGCGCCACGTCTCAACGAGCCCTCGTAGATCGGCCAACAAAGAGGTAGACGGAGACATGGAAACCGCGCCGACCTCCGGCGTTGGCAGAAAGTCCGGCTTCGCCTCACACAAGGCGTCCCGTGTTGCCTGTAACTGACGTTCGACTTCCTTGCAGTGTTCTGCCCATGCGGCGATCTTGTCGTCCACGGTCATACTGTGGTATTCAGGATTGTCCCACCACTCTTTGATTGTTCTGCGCATTTGCCCTCCGTTTTCCACTCAAAATTATTAGTAACGCGGATTCATTTCACTTGATATCATTCCTTTTTAGAAGATTCTTCCATTCCTCAAAATCAAAATCCCAATTCTTTTTTGCGTATTCTGTAGTCATAAACCACTTCAACCAGCGAAGATTAAAAACATCATTCGTGATTTGTATATATTTAGGATTGTGTTCTAAAGTAAAGTTTTCTGACAGAAACAGATTTTCAGTTTCGTGATTAAATCTTTCTTCTGGTGTTAGAAAGTCTTCATTGCAGAAGTCTCCATAAATCTTTTTTACGGTTTCTGCGGCCTTGATAATGGCATCTTCAAAACTTCGGCTTCCACCTTCTGGACCCGAACACATCTGCCAATTAATCCGATCATAAATTTTAAGATGATTATCGCAAGAAATCTTTGGACCTTGCCAAATGAAGAAAGATATTTCCCACCAGAATTCTACATGGTGGCTTTCCCAAGGTTCTCCGAAAAGATCCGCATACTTGACTTCCACACTTGGACAAGGATCGTCCTTTTCATCTTCAGGAAGAAGGTGTTTGAACTTTTCCCAATTTTTCTTTTGACTAGGGAAAACGGTAATCCCGTTAATTGCAGATTTAGAATATCCCCTCTTACAGACATCATGCATCCCGAACCAGAATCCACAACAAATGGGATTATCGCTTTCAAAAGCGAAAGCCGGGTGTTCTTTCAAAAATTCCAAGGCTTCGATAGTTTTTAGTTTTTGTGTATGTGCATTCATAAATTGTTCCCGTTAAAAAACCAGACTTGAAGGTATATCCCATTGTGAGTAGAGTTTCATATTAGGACGAAGAATCAAATATTTATAGACGCCGGACTTTTGATCTTTCGCCATGCAATCATTATCAACAACGTAACTGATTCCGTCCAAACTATATTGAAGTTGTCCATACTCCAAAATATTAATAAGCCGTCCACTTCCCTTGATAAAATCTTCAAGCCTTTTCAACTCAGATTCTTTTGTCGCTTCTTTTTCTACCCATTTTGCTTGCTGTGTTCCAGGACGAGCGTAGAGTTTTCTGAAAGTTACCTGATCCGGTTGTAAGAAATTGATTCTCTCAAACATGATTTGGTGGTCTTCTTGAAAGTCCTTAAGAATGGTTTGATTCATATTCAGACTAAGACGAAGATTGAAATTCAAAGACCTGATTTCAGAAATCAAATCTTCAATATTTACTTTCAAGTGTTTCGGTGTACAATTGATTTCGGCATTCTGTTCAGAATAAAGATTCGAAAGGGAAAGAGAAATCGTCACAACACCATAATCTTGCAAAAACAAAAGATGATTTCTGTCTAATCCCGCGCCTGTCGTTTGCATCTCAATCCATTTAAAACTGGAAGGTAATTTCTTGTTGATTTGTGAAAACATATCGATGAACGGCATGTTCTGCTGTGGTTCATTTTCACCCGTAATCATAACCGTATTACAACCGTTATCCCTAGAAAATTCAAGGCGCTTGCGGAATTCATCTTTATATTTCTCATCTTGAAAAGGTGTTCCGGAATGAAGGCTGGGATATTCTTCTCGATGCATCTTCGACACGCAGAATCTACAGGCGTTAGTACAACGATTGACCCCTTCTGGAAGAGGTACGCAAATGCTTAAACTTTGAATTTTCATCTGTCAAATCCCTTTCAAATTTAAAAACAACAGACATATTTAGTCTTCTTTGACCCGTCAGGCATGGCCGATTCGATCGCGCTGTCGAAGGAACATTCATTTTTTTCATTTCCGTTCATGCAGCGATCAGTAATCCATTTCCGTAGAACTATGGGTTTCCCCGTTTCCTTCGCTTCCTTAAAAGCCGCTTTTTCCTTTGCGTCATTTTCGGAAGTTTCTTTTTCGAATTTTGTTTTCTTGTCGGCCATCAGTTTACGGCTACTGTCAAAACGATCAACAGGGATATAATACAAACCCTGTCCTTTATCAGAATAGGCGTCATCCCACGCGTTGCAGGTCGCCCCGTCAAACGCTTTAAAGGTACATATTCCATCAAGCCATCCGCTATTCCTTGCGACTTCATAACCTTCTGGACATGAAGCCAGAATTTTTTCACGTTCATCGGCTTTCGCCTTCTCATCAGACAGTTTTGCCTGAACGGCGGATTTACGAAATTCATCTGCCAGTTTGGATATTTCAGCAACGATTTCCGTATTCCCGTCTTTAGGGATGCAGATTTCTCTCATAGCCACCAATCCGATTTCCGAGATATTTCTTTTACCGCGACGGAAAGTAGCTTCCCAAGAGAGTTTGTCAGGTGATTCTTCAAAGGGATAGAAGTGGCTGATATGACAAGAAGTTTTAGGAGTCCGTACAATTTCTCCGTCAATCGTAATTTCCGTCCCGTTTTTCGTCACGAATGTTTTCATCTCTTATTTCCTTTTGGTGGTTTCTTCTAACCCCGCTTGATTGAAATCAGATTAACATAAAATAATTACAATGTCGATGGTCTTTGTCTTTAATTTCTTTTTTATTCTTTTACGCCTTGGCTACGACTACGACGAAACTTGTTTTCCCTTCAAAATCCATAACTTTAGAATCCCCGAAACACGCATAATCTGTCATACAAATATCCACCGTTTCACACACTTGTCGAATATTAGGTTCCGTCATTTGATCAAATCCGGGATTCGCCACCGACATTGCAAAGGTTCCACGATATTCGGTATCGGATAGGGACTTTAGAAGATTGCTGAATTTCATTTTTAGTTATACTCCTTGGTTTTAAATTCAATCGTTATCGGGTTCATCACACATCATTACGATTTTAGGACGAAAAGTGCCACAAATTCCAACCAAATCTTTTTGTGCTTCCATAACCCCGGCAACATCTTTATAGGCCATAGGGCATTCATCTATCCCACCGGCAAGGAGTTCAACACCTGCGGCTTCAAGGAAATCATGCATCTCCTTCTTAGAAAAAGTTTCCTTCGCCTGTTTTCTTGACATTTTGCGTCCGCTTCCGTGACTGCAACTACAAAGGCTGTCTTCGTTTCCTTTTCCGCCAACATAGTAGGAAGGCGTAGCCATGCTTCTTTTATTTGTTTTCATAATTTTCCTCTTCTATATAAACGTCCGACCAAGTTTCCCCCGTTTTAATTTTCATAATAGCACTCGTTCCAACCCCATATTCTTCAGATAGGGTTTTACACAGCCATTTAAGAGTCATTCCATCTGGTTTTTTAATTAATGAGTGTTTAATCTTCTTAACCATCTCTACTGTTAATTTCCTTTGTTTAGATTCAAGTGTATGTTTCTTTCCCCAAAATGGGTTTTTAGCACCTTTCGTTCTCTCAGATGTTGCTTTACAAAATTCTTTAGAATGCTTTTTCCCAATTTTAGAATTTCTTATTTTCTCTCTTGTCTCATCCGAAACTTTCTTGCCTTTTTGAGAAAGAGACATTTTTTTTCTCGTTTCATCCGAAACGATTCTTCCCTTAAAATGATCAGATAACTTTTTTCTCGTAGTCTCCGACATTGGGTGCCCATGTAGAGATGGCAAACCCTCTTCCCATCTTTTCTTCATCGTTTCAGATGTCTTTCTCTTAGTTTCTTCAGAACGCTTTGTTCCTAGTGAATTTTTATTTCCTTTTCTTGAAATACTCATTTTAAGTTTCGTTTCTTGTGAAAGTTTCTTTCCTGTATTAATAATACGGAGATGCTCTCTTATCTCTTCTTTCCTTGGATTATTTTCAAAAGTATCGCCCCCTCCACCTCCCATTGATATATTGTAACCAAAAGGGACTAATGTTTTTAATTCTTTTATTTTTTCAATTTCTATTCTATCTAGTTCTTCTTGAGTTCCTATATCTTCAACTAAAATCTCCCAAAAGAATGAATTTATTCCGTATTTTCTTATAGCATTTGCAAAAGCATAGGGATCACCATATAGAGAACCAGCAAGATGACTGGCTTTCCTTTTTTCAATTCCGACTTTTGTTTGACCAACGTATTTCTTTCCATTTATTTTGTTTGTTGCGACATAAACAATCCATTTCATAAGTAACCTCTTGTTATCTTATAAAAGGAATATCTAATAAAAAATACCTTACCCAAGAACACGATTCGTTATTGTTCTGCCATTTTTACAATTTTAGGTGAAAAGGTTCCGATAATTTCAACTAAATCTTTTTGACTATCTATTACACCGTAAACATCTTTGTATGCCATTGGTGATTCATCAATTCCCCCACCTAACAATTCCACACCGAATTCGTTTAATATGTTTTCCATTTGTTTATGAGTAAATTTTTCTTTCGCAGATTGACGACTCATAACTCTTCCAGCCCCATGAGAACAAGAACAAAGACTAGATTCGTTCCCTTTTCCTTTTACGATAAAACTATCATGAACCATGTCTCCCGCTATGATTCCGATTTCATCCTTGAAAGCACGAACAGCGCCTTTGCGATGGACAACCAAATCCATTTCCTTACCATTAATAATGTGCGTTTCGCGATAGGCAATATTGTGGTTAGTAAAGGCCGTAAAGCTAGGTTCCAATCCCAAGAACTTATTGATACGATAATGAATCATATCGTGACTGATACGGGCAAAATCAGCACAGAGATTCATCGCCGCCCAATATTCTTTTCCGTTGTCGGTATCCAAATCAAGCCATGCCCAACCCTGAAAGCCTTTGTTGTCAAAGTTCTTACAAGCAAGGTCATGGTAAAGTTTGGCGATCTTATATCCGACACCACGGCTACCGCTATGACTAAGCAAGGCTAGTCTTGCTGGTGTTCCGTCTTTGAAATCTAGATTCCCAAAGAAAACGAAGTGATTACCGCTCCCAGATGTTCCGATTTGATTCTCTGCAAGTTTCCGAATGTTGTATTTCTTCAACATCGGGATATCATTCCATAGATTATTTTCAAGCACGATGCTTTCGAACCCGCAATGGATCAGACCTTTCTTTTCATTTAGACCGACACCGAAACACGTCTGTTTTACCAAAGATTCTTTCAGTTCCATTCTAAAAGCATTGTTCTTCTCTGGGAAGCTTACTTCTTCGAACACTGACATTTTCATACTACAGGAAATATCCACTCCTACGGCATTAGGAATAACTTGATTCTCTGTCGCCAAGATTCCTCCAATCGGCAAATTGTAACCCTGATGTGAATCAGGAACTAGAACCCCCGCAACGGCGATAGGGAGCCGCATAGCGGTAATCATCTGATCAACTGCTCCCTGTTCAATGTTTTCAGCACCGAAGATGTTAAAGGGAAGGTTTTCGTTTCGCAATTTGATATCGGCCTTCTTGTGTTCCGTTTCGTAGTCAAAATAGATTTTCAACAGATTCAAACAAGCCGGGGAATCCCCGTGAATCGTATTGATGTTCTTGGGAAGTTTAAGATTAATGAATCCTTCTACAACGTGACGGATTCCCTGTTCGGTATAATCTCCACTAGTATTGAATAGTTTCAAAAGTTCCCCAAACGTCTTACAGGGTTTCAGGCCCAATTCAACTAAAAAGCCACCATTTATTTTCATGTCTGTTTATCCTTTAATTTACACAGGACATCTTATATGTTTTTTACCTATTTGTCAATATCGTCTAGACACAAATCCAAATTATTTGACATCTTATAGAAAGATCTGCCGTTGATATCCCACATCAGATTTTTAATTCTGATTTTAGGGACTTCCTTAATAACAACCTGTCCGCGATATGGATATACGGTTTCTCCTTCAACTGTCCTTAAATTGATAATACGCTTGCCTGATAATGTCAGCATTCTATCTCCACATTTATATTTTAGTGCATAAAAGAGAAGAAAGCGGACATCACGACCGCTTTCTCGTCTTTGTTTGCGATGTTTTCGTCTTTCCCTGATACTTAGGCTTTAGTACCGGCTTCAGCCTCAAACTTGACGACCTCTTCCTCTTCAATCTTGATTGCGGCATCAAGAACTTCATCTGCGCCGTTGTTGTCACGGAACTTCTCCAGCTTGTCAGAGGTGGTCTTGACTTCCCAGTTTTCCTTACAGATGATACCTGACGCCGTCAGAACCGCAATCGCCTTGGCGATATCGTTAGGATTTTCAAGTCCGATATTCCGCTTGACATCCAAGAGACCGATGTAATTGCCGCCGAGAACCCGTGCCTTCAGATCATCCGTCACTTCAACAGCAACCTTACGACGAAGGCTAAGAAGGACACTGTCTTCCGTACCCTTAACGGTAAGGCGGGCGCTCTGGGCGGTTTCGGGAATCTTGACGGTCTTGTCAAGGAGGGTATCGCGCATTTCCTTCTGCTCCTCGGTGAGCTTCACAAGCTTACGGTTGATTTCACAGCCCTGAGTAACGGCATTGGCATACTTGCCCGTAACGACGACTTCAACAACCTTCATTTTCTTAGCCATATTCTCACCGACCTTTCTTAAGAACCCCATTGGTTCTTTTGATACCGGTACTATACACAATTTCTTAGGATTTGTCAATGGGTAGACTTAGAATTTTTCAAAATACTTTTCGAAGTCAGCAAGATTATCGGAAATCTTATTCTGGTGCCTCGTAGGAGATTCGAACTCCTACTGACGCGATTTTAGGGATCGCCGCTCTGACCGTTAAGCTACCGAGGCAATCGCCCCTTTTTACAGGGGCTTGTTTTAGAGCAACTTCAGATTTGAAAAGACCTTTCCGTCACTTAGACAGGCAATGGCTGTTCTTTGATTCCCGATGTCCGGTTCTATGAATTCAGTACATTCCATTCCCTTGAAGTCTAGTTTCTTAACCCAATTTTCAAGTTCATCAAGGTTTCCGACACCAAGATAAATTAGGGTTCCGTTTTCCCATTCCGTTTGGCCCTAATGCCGAAGCAACCATTCTGCAACAGTATGTCCAGCTTGAACCGCCTGATATGACGGCGTTAGGTCTTTCCTCACCAAGACATACAGTTTTTTCATTGCTGAACCCCCTGTTGGGTTTCCCAAGCATACTGCTCCTTAATCTGTTCAATCATCGCTTCGTTTGGAGCATTTCCAAGCCTTGGCTTTTCAATCTCGTCTCTTGTGCGGCCCATTAGCTCACAATAGGCTATATGTAGCAACCTACTTTCCATACTCTTGTAAGCTAGTTTACATTGAAAACCAGATACTTTTTTTAGGGATTCTTTACGTCCAGCCCGCATTGACTTGATTTCACAAGCCAATTCATTCCTTCTTTGTTTCAGTTCGTCAATTTTCCTCGTGATAATCTTCATGATAATCTCCTTGTTTAGTTGTTAAGTTTTTTGACTACCGTTATCGCAACATCAACAAAGAGACTTTAAGGCGGTTTGAGTACCTACTTCATAGCTTCACTTTCCTTTACGTTTTATTTGGTTTCTTACGCACCACGTTCATCTGTACGGTTGTTGATAATAGCAAGCTGACCGCAAGCCGCACCCGCTGCGATTTCCGCATTGGTAGCGATTGCAACTGCATTGTCATAACCTGCGTATTCCAACTGCTTCTGAATCTTATTCATACCATTCATGTCTTTCCTCCTTTTATTCAATCAATAATAGCACTTTTATCGAAATCTGTCAATTCGGGTTTTTAATATAGTCTTCTATTGCTTTTGACATATCTTCACTATTGACAGCGTCTAAGAGCTCTTTGTCTAACAATTCTGTCGGAGAAGCCAGACTTAGTCCAAGGGCTTCAAGGTCTTTTTCATCATCTTACCAATAGTCTTTGCCACTTCTTCAAAAGATTTTCCGTTTCCCAAGGCTTTCATTCCCCAGATTTTCAGAAGATTCCTCTTTCTACTTCTTTCGCATTTCATAGATAGATCTTTCCTTTGTTTGATGTCTGTATATTACTCCTTTTCTTCGGTCTTGTCAATAGGGCTAAATCCTTTTCCTGTATATCCACAACGCCGGGCCGTAGCCCTCATTTCACTACAAGAAGGAGCTTCGCGAAGCTCCCCGGTAATGATATTCCTTTCAAGATATTCGGGATTACCGCAATTTAGTCGGGTACCCTGAAGACGATACCAATTGCATTTTGCACAAATCTTAACTTCTTCCGGTTTGTTCAGATTCTTAAACCAATCAAAAATATTCATAACTTACCTGCTTTCGTTGATTTCGATTAGAATTTCATTTTGACGATTGCTATCCGCCGTTTTTAGCTCCTGCCAGCGTTCAACAATCTTCGGCCAAGCCGTATTCGGATAGGCTTCAGAAACTTTATACAGGTCTTTTTTCCAATCCGGGAACCTCTCCAAAAGGCGCAAACAACGCCCAAGGTCATCTGAATCTAAGGGGACACAGCCTTCCCCGAATTCCTTAGCAACTTCTGCCTGTCCGGAATAACCGGTTTTCAAAGACAAGACTGAAAATATAACGGCAGAACTTTTACCGACATCCGTACCATACCACCATCTTGTGGTGGGATGCAAGGCACTGAGACTGTCTTCAATTTCTTTTCGCCAAGCCTTTGAATCAGAAGTAATAGCAAACACCACATGTCCAAAGCTGTTATCACAGACGTTGTAATGATGTACAATCCCTGCATCTAATACAGACTTTTTACCAAACAACGGCAAACATTCTTGTAGCGAGGAGGGTGGTACACCATCCTGACCATCGGCAGCACAAACCAACCATCCATATTTATGCCTGATTAACTTGTATAGAATTTCCATTTTACTCCTTAGTTAAGATTACAGGATTTTCTCCCCATGCCTTAATAAGCATATCTGTCGGATTTCTTAGAACTTCTTTGTCCTGTTCATAGCTCTTACTAGCCGTCTTTTGTTCCACAGGATACAGTTCGATGTGAAGCATCGAGGTTTTGTGACCTGGAATATCTGGACGTTCTTTTCCGGGTTTCAAAACTCTCTTAACATTTCCGATAATAGAACCACAAGAAACTTCTAATCCCTCTTTAATCCCAAATGCCGGTTCTATTTCTCCATAACAAACCGTCCCGAAACTATGTCGAATCAAGACGCATTTTGTGTCTTCCCACCATGTTGAATTATCTCCTGTTCCTGTAAAGTCTTCGACACTGACAACGACACCAGGAGCCATGCAGAAAACAGGAGTCGAATTATTGCAATACAAATCAACTCCTGTATGTGGAGCAAACTTCCTTTTACCAAGGAATGAACCGGGATGATCTTTTCCGACCGGAATTCCACTGCAATCATTAATATCAAGAGGGAAAATAGGTTTTATTGATTTATCTACAATTTCTTTGATGAACTGGATTTCCGCTAGGGCACCCATTCCCACCTCTCCACAAGCAAGCATTTTTTCTTGAGGATAAACAATATTTACATTCCAACTTTTAAGTGTATTCAGATGCTCCTGTGTAACGGGATGATTCCACATATAGGAATTCATCGCCGGTGCAACAATAACTGGTCTATGCCGTCTCCAAGCCCGATACAGGCTGGATGCCAAGTCATCACAGATTCCGTTTGTCATCTTAGCAAGAAAATCAGCACTAGCGATAATCAATAAGACATCGTTCTGTGTCGCTAGGTCAACATGGGGAATTTCCTGTTGCTTCACATACCCGCCTACTGGCAAACCTTTCCATTCAGTTTCATCATCCAAGTAAGAATCACAAAAAGGAGTTTCTGAATTCATAGATCTAAATGGGTTGTAAAAGTATAGAGCCTTTTTTGTAAAGACCGTTGTTACTTCAAAATCATTTTGGAATGCTTCACATATTTTAGGTGCCAGCGTTGAAGCTACAGTTCCAGTAAAAACAACACAAAGTTTGTTCTTATTCATTGTTTCCCTTTTGTTGAAATATGAGATTCAATTATTCTAGCAAGAGAATGGGCATCAATATCCTTAACAATGTCTGAAGAATCGACAAGATGAATCAGATGGTTTCCATTAAGGATGCTCCGCAAGTCGTTGGCACATACCAAATCGAGTTTATTTTCAACCAAACTTTTCTTGGCGCTATCAATCAGTTCTTGTTTATCAACATCTACAAGGAGCTTAAAGCCGACAATTGTAGCTTTATCTCCTGCCCAATCCCTGACTTTTGAAATGACCTTTGGCAGAGGTACCAGATGAATGTCCAAATTTCCTTTTGACCTAATCTTCCCCTGCACAACGGTTTCAGGTGCATAATCACTGACAGCGGCGGCAAGAATAATGATATCGGGCTTATAGAGCGTGATCAGATTTTCCAAACCACTCTGATAGTCTTCAAAAGACTTGTAAGTATGTTCGTGATATTTATAGCCAGTTTGTTCCCAGTTGGCTTTCGCCTGTTCAAAATTCTTGGTATTGGCTTCAAGGTTGGAATTAGCGAAATTCACTTCAGCGATCATCGGAGACTTTGATTTTTCTGCCCTGAAGAAAATAACCTCATCGGCAATCTTTAAGAAGTCTCTTCCTAGACGGCTTCCAAGGGTTCCATTGCTCATGTTGCCGATATGTCTGACCAAATCCAACCCAATCTTCGTGCCCCCGCTACTTATTAAAACCCTCATAAATGAAACCACCTTTCTTATGAATTGTCGAAACTTGAATCCGTCTTTGTATAAAACTCCTTATCGAAGTAATAACCATTTCACTTCTTTGTTTGGCGAAAAAGATATCATAGGATTAGATTATTGTCAATAGGGTTGGGTAAATTTAGGATAAAATTTTCAAGAATCATTTTGTTTATAATTTCCCAATTTTCCTCGAAAGATAGATCGCTCCACAGGGTATAGATAGAGTATCCTAAATCCTTAGCTAATTTAGTTTTACGTTTTTCTTTCATCAACACTTCTTCCGCCCCCTCTTTAGACCAAGGGTGTCTCCAGTTCTCCCAATACCCATTTTCCTCTTTCCTATCCTCCTTGGGATGAACATGTGCTCCGTTGAATTCAATTATTATCTTCTTGCTACGAATAACAAAATCGAATAAATAGAATCTTCCATCACTGAGAATAAACCATTCATGTGAGCCGGATATTCCTAGGAAAATATCTTTTCTGGCTATTTTGTATCCCTTTCTCAAAATTTTATATAGCTTTAAAAAATAGAGAAGAGAGGCTTTAGACGCCCTCCCCCTCTTTACGACCATATCCTCTCTCCATTTATAGAATCGCTTGATCCCATCTTCTTCTCCATATTTCATCTTAATATATTCGAGAGAGTGTGATTCTTTTATAGACTTACATTTATCGGTATATAACCTCAACCCTTCCACATCCCCGAATTTCTTCAAGTACCAGTCCTTATCCCCCATTTTCTTTTGTTTTTCTAAAAGCTCTTCATATTTCTGCTCTCCTATTTCTTCTCCATAGCGTCTAACAAAACCTTCTCTCCCCCTATGATCGGCCAACCTGCTATTTCTGCTCTTTATCTTCTGCTCACCAATTTCAGGCCCGAACCTTCGGATTAAGTTTTCATTTGACTTGCCATTGACAAAACGATCCCAAACAGCCATACCCTTTTCTTCTCCATATAACCGTATATAGCTTTCCTTGTTATTTTTGAACTTACTTTTGTTAAACTCTTCCACCGATAAGCAGGATTCATTTTCGCCCTGTCCCCTTTTTAGCCAAAATTCAATATTCGATGGAGAAAACTCTCTTCTAAACTGATGATTTTCTTTTAATTTTTTTGATAAAAAGAGACCCCTTATGGATTGGGATTGCTTAACCTTTTCTTCCGCATCTTGGCGGTTTAGTCCTAATTTTACCCAATGATCAATAGATGCTTCCGAATTGTTTCTTTGTAATTGGGATATCTTCTCTTTTGCTTCTTCTTCTGTCCATCCTTTATTTATCCAATACTTAACCACCAAGTGAGATCTAATAAAATAAACATTTACACATAGACATCTTCTGAGCTTAGTCTTCGTGATTCTAATATCTTTTAGATGGTTTTCCCAGAATGATTCAAGCTCCTTTGTTGGCATCTTTAGATCGGGGATTATTTTATGTCCTTTAACCAATTCAAAGAAAATCTGAAAATTTTCAACATTAATTGTCTGTTTTTTTATGATAAGCTTCATGAGACCTCCACTCATGAAATCATTATCAAAATTAATTTACATTAATCAATCGCTATTCGTGTTCCACCGCTTGTAATCAATACCTTCATCATCACTGACCTTTCTGCGCTTCTGCGCAAATGCTGCCAAGCACATCTGTTTCAATTTCAATTTCGGTGTCTGGCAACTCTTTCCCCATAGCCACATAGCGTTTTATTCTATTTTCCAATCCCGAAGACACCCCATAATAACTTTCTTTTCTATATCTTATACTTATGAATCTGTCTTCATCTGTCTTTTCATTCTGAAAACGCCTATCCATTTCGGCACGGACGTTATCCATGATGTCATACACATCTCTCTTGGTTTCTCTTTTGAATAGCCTAACCCAGATGCTTTGATTCCATCTTTGAATTTCTTCCTTGAATTCTGTTTGACATTCAAGAACTTTTTCCAGTTCTTCTTTTCTTCTTTCAACAAGGATGCCCAATAAAGCCTTTTCACACAGGCCTTCGAGGACGACTCCTTTAATTTTTGTAATAGCGTCCATGTTATTTCCATTTCTCCATTAAATTCCCTGTCATTTCTATTTTCCTTCCTTTGCCAAATTATTCCACCAATCCACTCCGTCTTGCGGAACGCTTGTAAAGCCCCAATACGTTTCCCCATCTTTTGTCGGGACAGCCGCAACCAGCCAACCAATCGAATGTTCGCCTTCGTGGTCAGGAACTTTCTGTTTCTGGTCTTTAAGAGCACATGATCGACACAAGAGTTCAACGGCATCAGCACAGGTTTGGTATTGCCTATACAGTCTAACGTGCTGTTTCCCACACTTTGAACAGACATAACCTTCAGGAGATTCCCAATCGCTATACTTAAACGGTTTAATCTTCATTCTTTTACCTCTTCTATCTTGGCTTCGCCGCCGTTAATCACTACTGTATAGTTTCCACGCTTCAACCTTTTGAAGAATTCACCCACAAAATTTTCAACCGTCTTATTGCTATGCCTGTCTACGTTTTCAATAAGCTTCGATTGATCCATGTTCTTGAAGGTCTTATACCTCTGGATTTGTCCTTCTAAATTCCAACAGACGAAACGGAAACCAATCAAGATTGCGCCGTCGATCTTTTCAAAGTCTAAGATTTCATAACTAAAACAAATCTGTTTACTGAATACCCTTTTTAGGATGCCGTCACAAAGGGTATTGTCACAGTACCCAAGCTTACCTTGAAAAGTTACAAGAACTTCAAAAACCTTTTCTGTTTTTACACAAAGAACCTCTTTTAATACCCTAAGCATTTTTCTCCATTTTTAAAACGTTCAACTGCTTCCCAAGCTTCTTTTTCCGTATTCCATTTTTCCCTACCTTCGAGAACAAGTGTCCCATATCCTTTGACGACATAGAAGTGTTTACAGTCCGGCCAACGGGAAACTTTAATATCATTGATTTTTTGGGGGAAATAATTCGCTTCTTTTTCTTCTATCGTTTCAAGATCATTTGTCCACTGAAAATAACCGCCGTTTTCGCTTATCAGGATTCTTCCATATTTGATTAAAAAAGTTTCTCTTATCCCGGCTATCCTATCCATTGTTTGGGAGAAGACTATTGCCGGGATATCGCCCTTTTTAAGATTACTTGCCAGTGCTTTCAACAAAGGCGCGATGTAATTGCTCGGCTTATAATGATCTTCCCCTTCGCAAGAAAAATCCTTGGACGATACAAACTCCATAATCATTCCTGCATTGCGAGACGAAAACCATTTTTCAAGAACAAGAAGTGTTTCTGTGTTCGTGACATCTGCCATCCAAGGATAAGATATCCCCGTCTTATTATTCTTAACTTTGATGAATTTCATACGACCGGATGCCTAATAGAAGAAGGGATTACGAAACAACGCTTCGCCCATGTCTGTTTTCTCTTCATGGTTTTTAAAGTAGCTTTCGCTTTTTCGACTTCTGTGAAGAATCCGATTAATGTTTTCCAGAACTCATTCATTTTTGTTCACTCCTGTTGATTCGTTTCAAGACTAGAATAGTGCAGTCCACAAGCCTTTAACAACTCTGAATAAACCGTTCCATTGTGCTGGACCTTTGGATTAAGCCTTTTAAATTCGGAATACGGGATTTCAAAAAGTTCTGACGCAAAAAGTCCCACACCGCCACTCCTGCTGATTCCTGCCCCACAATGAACAATCAGAGTAAGGTCTTTGCTTTTTTCATCCGCTTCTTTATTGATCCTAAAAAGGAAATTCCAAATTTCCTTTGCCGTTTCCGGAGTAACAGCCTTGAATCCACCGTCATCGAAAAGAACGTCATCAAATTCGACATTTAGAACACGAGGACTGTTTCCCAATACGTGTTTCCATCCTTCACCCATATTTTCGATACTGATTACAGCAACATTATCGTTGTAAGAAAAGGCCTCTTTACCGACCCTTTTACAGTGTTCTACGAAATCTTTTCTAGAAAGAACATAGACTTCTTTCACTCATATACCTCGACTTTCTTTTCCCTCTTATACTTCTTTTCAGATTCCTTTACGCGGGTGCGAGGGTTCACAACCCATTTCTTCCGAATGTGTTTTACGGGAGAACCCTTTTGTGTCTTTGTTTTCATGCCATATACTATATCCTGCTTCACGAATATTGTCAAGTCTATGGCGACACCTTTTCTTGATAAAATATAAATACATAGGAGGACAAGATATGAATTTTTACGATTTGAAAGCCAAATTCCTTACGATTTTCGGAGATATCAAGGTTTATAAATACCCACCGTTTATGGTTTATTGCCCTGTGACTTATAAAGCAAAGGGGAAACAAACAAGGGAAGCCATAGGCGTTCTGGAACCAGGCGACATAATTTTAAGAGGATATTCTGACTATCTTGACTCTCTTTTCATCCCAGGAAAATATAGCCATACGGGATTGTACGTCGGAGACGGGAAGATGATACATGCTGTCGCGGAAGGGGTGTCAGAAATCGATGTGATAGACTTCCTGCGTTGTGACATATTCTGTATCCTTCGGCCTTCCGGAAGGCAGGAACAGGCAATAGAACGCGCTTACAAGTATTTGGGAACACCCTATGACTTCAATTTCGAAACATGGAACAATAAAATGTATTGTCATGAATTCGGAGCTAGATGTTACTATGGTCTTAATATAGACAAAAAAATTCCGAAACTGTTATTCGGAATTTTAAAAGGGAAACCCGCCTTTTTGGCAGAATCTTTCCTTGAAAGTCTGGACTTTAAGGTTATTTATCAATTTCCGGAAGAAACATCTGAGAAATGATTTTATTTAAATTCCTTTCTGTTTTCATCAAGTCATATTCAAGTTTGTCACTTGATTTAAAGAAGTGATAACCAGAGTACAAACAAGAATCGTTTTGAATTATCGGAATTGCCTTAAATATTACAGCTTCAAAAAAACGATATGTCCAAGTAAAATCTCCGTCTGGACATAGGACGAATTTTGATCTTGCCATGAGTTCAAAATATCCGTTGTCATTTCCCTTAACCTTGTCATTCCTTCCATTAAAGGATTCTTTAATCACCGCTTTCCCTTTGAAAGGAGAAAGGAAGGCTTTTCTCTTATCCGTTATCAGTCCTACGAAAAGAATATCGATATCTTTCTTAGAACAGTCATAATTAAGTAAACGTCTAGGAAATACAAGTCTATATTCTTTTTCCCCTATCCACGTCCTTACATCTTCAGCATGGCTAATCCTTACTTCTTTTTTTAATCCAATTTCTTCAATTGCCTGTTCTGCCATTATTTGCTGTATACAACTCATGTCTTTGTCTTAATGTTCAATACTGACTTCATAGCAATCATTGTGACTTGTTTCCAAATCGACAGGAAGACTGTCATTAATCATCCCTTCTTCCTTTACTATTTCTCTAAGAGAATCAATGTCAAATGCGTTTTTCAAGATGGTTGCTTTCCTTTGTTCTGATGTCATCTTATAAACATCTATCCCTTTGGGGTTTCTATGATATCCGTAAAACCCAGCATGAAAACATCTAGGAACGTGTGCAAAAGCGACCTTTAGTTTGTTTTCTTCAATTATCCGGCGTATCAAACCGTCCTGTTCACAGAAAGACGCGTTTAGTTTGCTTTTAGGGAAAACCCCTAAAATGTATTTCAATGGATTTGCAAAATATTTTGCTTCATTATGAGGTGATAGGTATTTCTTTAAAAATACGTTATTAAAACAAACGCCGATTCCCTGATACTGATTGTCCGTCTTACAATAATAGGAATTGATGTCTTCACAAACTGAATCTTTTCCGTTTGCGTTTTTAGAAAGGATAACGGCGAAGGAATTTGTTTTCTTGATGATAGCTTCACCAAAAGTGAAAAAGTCTTTTCCGATGAAAACATCATCCTCTATGTAAAAAACGTGATCCGCTTCTTTACAATGTTCTGAAAGCAAACCTGTAATGACATTCTTTGACTGTTTCCCTATTTTA
Source organism: Paludibacteraceae bacterium (assembly GCA_023227695.1). Lineage (GTDB taxonomy): Bacteria > Bacteroidota > Bacteroidia > Bacteroidales > Paludibacteraceae > RGIG10190. Next base: position 57,923 of record JALNVE010000002.1, on the reverse strand, counting down.
AAATTATGTGAATCCGGGGAAACAAGGTAACAGCTTCCTTTGAATCTGTTTATTACCCCAAGTACTTGACTTGTAACTCCGATGTCGGTAGCGAAGATATATTTTAATTCATTCCATCCGTCAGCTTTCATTATAAATTCAAGGCAGAGTTCAAGATATTCCGAACGATTGAAACACGGTATTACAACAGTATTCATATTTTTCCCCTGAAAGGACAAGTTTCCAACATTCGTGACACCAAATCATCAGGTATCTTCTTCCTAGTCGATTCTATTTCTTCAAATTTCCCGTTGAATTCAGATAGATCAAGACATTCTTGTACTGTGTTTATCGATGAATAGTGGTCTCTAAATTTCGTTCCGTCGCCGCCGATACGATTCCCGAATTTCACCCACCTTGTTTTTACGCCATAGGCTTCCGCGATTATCAAACCATGAAGAGACGAAGAAAGGATTGACTCGCATGAACAAATTTCATCGATAAAGTTTTCAACAGACTGTAGAGGATTTATTATCCTTATACGGCTTCCGAACTTGGAAACAAAATATTCCAAATCTATATAATGAGGGACAATCGCCAAAGAATTAGTTTTCTTGACATCTGATGAATATATCTTCGGAAGGATTAAAGCAGGATCTCCTACACTTGCGGTATAACAGTCATTTCCGAAATTCATTGCGGCTGTTTTTGATATATATCCGCGCACAGAACGGATGTCTTTTATTCCGATGTTGTCTTTTGAATCTGCAATCCCTGTACCCCAAAAAACAGCGTTTTTGATTTCCCAATTTAGAATACTTCCAACGACGACATATTTCAAAACCCGGCTGTTTTGATCACAGAAAACACATTTCTTACCAGAAATTTTTTCCACAAGATAAGGGGTAAGCTGGTCTCCGACATTGCTAGAAAGACACCAATTTGCAAAAATATATTCCATTTATACCTTTTGAAAAATGAAATTCTCATTATTTAAAAGAACTTCTCTAAATCCGATCTTTTTGAAATAGGTTCTTAAATATCGAAGTTTTCCCTGATGTTCTATACATATCAACCTAAATTTAGAAATCGTTTCTTCCCTGAATGAATTTAGGACATCTATGTTCGTGTCTTCCGTATCTATATTTAAAAAGACAGACCCTTGACCGCAAAGAGAATAAAGGTCTTCTCCTGTTATCACATCTACCCTTTTTTCAATAAACTGACTTTTAGAACCATTTTCCCATAATTCTTTCCAGGGTTTAGAAGTTGTACTTATGGCATCCGCAGATTCGTAAAACAACACGTTCCCCTTTTCTTTCCCGACAGCAAACGGATAGAGCATAATTTTAGGATTATTCTGGTATTCCTTTTGAAATTTTGCGTAACAAGGAGTAGAAGGTTCAACATAAACACCTTCCCATCCAAGTTCAACCAGCCGCCTTGTGTTCGAAAATTTAAAGGGATCATAAGCGCCTATCTCTATAAATTTTGAAGAACCTGCATCTTCAAGGCATTTTAGAATTATCTGTTCTTCATTGTTTTGTGAATACATTTTATCTCCTGTTTTTTGATATGAATAAATATTTATATATTGAACCGTTGATTTTAGATTCAGTTTTTAATAAAGGAAGAAGTCGTTCTGAATAATCCCTATCTTCTCCTTGTGAAAGTTCATCTTTAAATCCGACAATGACTGCCAGTTCCCTTTTTACTGCGTTTAAGTGATTTGGACATCTTAGGTAGACCGTTTCACCGTTTTCAGTTACAGTTTCCCATTTGTTATAATCAACGGAATGAATAAATCTAGTCGGGTTTTTACCATCAACGGTGTAAATCCCCTCTAAGGAGCAACAATCAGGATTATTATGAATTGCAGACAATATTTTCTTAACATAATCTTCACTCACTAAATCATCATCATCTATGAAGCAGAGATAGTCTCCCTTCGCTTTTTCAAGAAGCATATTTCTCTTCTTCCCGATTTTAATATTACCGTCATCAACTTCTGTCAAAATTTCTATTTCTGGTGTCTTTTGCTTCTGAAGGGATTCCAATAATCGTTTAAGTAAGTCCTGTCTTTGTTTAACAGAACATATCAATATAGAAAGTCGAATGTCGGGAACGTTGTTTTTACCCTGTTTACTATAAGACAAAGAATAATGAGAAGCCTTATCTTCTATAGAAGGATCTACTTGGAGAAGCCGACAAACGTTTTTCTTCATTCTGGAACGGAATAGTTCTGTTCCTGAAGAATAAGAATAATCTAGAGCCTTATCGACTTCGTCTCTTTCTCTTTTCCCATTACAATAATGCCTGTGCTCAAAAATTTCTTTGCAGGATTTTCTTACGTCTTTTAATATACACATTCTTTCAGCGATTACATAGAGTTCACAATCACTTGACATGTGACTGTAAACGGGGTTATATATAATCTTCTTCATCTTCTTCAGTGCGGAAAAAGTCATTATCGGAAAGGTAATTACCCTAGCCGGATATTTTTGTATTCCATCATTTACCAACAGAACACAATCCTTGTCTTTCCCGATAAGGTTGATAATGGTTTTATCCCAATTATTCGGTGGAAAGAAATCATCACTGGCGAGGATAACAATATCAGAATCTTCTGCTTCAAGGTTTTTGGAAAGACAATAAGACGGGAAACAGACTCCTTTCTGTTCCCCTTTAACTACAATGACATCAAATCCGGAAATTTTTTCTTTTTGTTCTTGCGTATCAACAGCGACACGTGTCTCGATTTCATAAAAACCAGAAGAATTTTCGATCCAGTGCTGATGTGTCGATTTAAAAATATCTGGTCTACAAGTCGCCCATAGAATAATTATTTTCATGTGTTCAAATTCCTAATAATATCGCCGATTCGCTTGCCGTGTTTCTTTCTAAAAATTGATTCCTGTTGTACATTCCTGTTTCTAATAGGAAATCTGATTGCATTACTTCACGTATTAGTAATGCAATCGATTCTGAATCAGGATAAGACATTATCGCTGAATTCATTTTCGACGTGTGAGAAACCCTTACCAGATGCGTCTTGAAGAATTCTGACATCGGCGGCGCGTCCGTTGTGATTACAATAGCACCTGTGCTCGCGGCTTCATGTAAATAATGTCCCCATCCTTCATAATAGCTAGGACATAGGTGTATTAAATTCTCATTCATCAAGCGTTTTAAATCAGATTCTGACACTCTTCCCAACTGTTCTATATTACACCCAGAGACATCCCATTCACTCGTACCGACAAAAAGACACTTCGGGAGATTTTTGTCGCGCCGGTATGCTTTAATTATTTCAAGAGTGCCCTTGGTTTTTGAATATCCTGAAATATGAATCAGCTTCTTTTCTTTTCTGATTTCAGGCAAGTAAAAGTCTTGGCTTATGAAACCGGTTAGAACACAAGATTGGTGAAGTTTCTGAAAGATTTTGAAAGAATCCAGCGTCTTGCACCAGATTTCCTTAAACTTCAGTAAACCATCTTTCCAATTAGGATAGAACCATTCTGGGTTTGGGATTAAAATATTCCTTTTAGACAACTGAATACAGTCATATCTTGGAATTTCAAGATGAATCTGTATATCAGCCCTATTCCCTCTTTGACTCCTTTTCCGATCAAAGACGTGGATTTCATACCCGCAACCAGACAATAACTTGATTAATAAACTTGCATCTTTCTCAAGGCCAACCCCATTCAATGATGTATAAATATTAATCTTCATGTTTGTATTTGGTAATCTGAATTAAATAAAATTCGCATATGTCCCGAAGGCGAAAATTCCTTTTGTTTTTTCAATCAATCCATCGCATATAGAACTTAAAAGGAGGTGTTCAAAGTCCGATTTGGGATACCACCCTCTTCCCTTTGAAGGATGTGAGATAATATATATATTGTCACTCCATCGGCAGAATATAAAACCTCCGGTGTCGTCTAAATGAAAATATTTATCATTTATGGGTATTTCTTTGACGATCCCTTCCGTCAAAACTATTTTGTACCTTTTAAGGATTTTATCAATGTCAGATGTTGAATTCATCTTCTTTCTTATTCTTCCAAATAAGATATTCTCGGCTTACAGCTTTAAAACTTACGCTCGGGTCTCTCAGTTTGGAGAAAACCAGTCCCTCACGCAACTGATCCTGTTTTAGTTTCGAAAATCCGTTAGCGAATTCCAAAATGGCATTAACGTCCTTGAATCCTTTAAGAATTCCTTCCCAAAGGACAGGAACTACTTTAAGTTTTGCGTAGATTCCGAATTCCTTTCGAATCGATTCAAACAAGTCTTGCATTTCATAATGGTTAAGGAACTTGACATTCCCGTTTCTATAATTGATCTTCAGACGATAAATATACAAATCATGTCCCTTTAGGGAATAGATATTTTTACAAATCTTAGGTCCGATGATTTCTCCCTGAATCCCGACAGACTTAACGTTCATACCGAGAAGCGCTATAATCCATTTCAGATAGGATTGAATGCAATAGTCATCATACATATTCCACCATATGTTTTGACTTCTTGGCAGGTTTCTTTTCCGACTACAAACACTAACCGAAGTCCAGAACAAACAGGTTCTGTTGATCGTAAAAGTTGCGCTACAACCTTCTAGCTTTTCAGTTGCAATGAAAATGGAATCCTTCTCTTTTTCAAGAATTCCAGGCATACATTGAATGCGGGTTTCATCTGACTCTGAAATAATCCTTGACGGGAAAGTCCTTTTCGATTTAGAAATAAAAGGGAGAATCAATTTCCTCATAACCTTGTATTTCAATACGAACTTAAGTATATGAGAATTGATATTTATTTTAGGTTCAACAAAAGTTTCTTCTTCCTTTTCATATTTTTCAATCTTAAGTCTTTCTGTAAGATCCAATCCTTCCTTTATTTCAGAATCAGCGATTTCCGGAAACATGGAAATCGGCAATGCAAGTCCCTGACTTATTTGTCCTGCTAACTTTACTGTTTTCACCCGGAACTTGCGACTTTCCATAAAAGAGAATACGGTATTGTCTTTTGGCAACAAGGAGTCTGTTTCGAAGAACACACATAAATCACCAGGCTTAAATTCATTCTTTTTAACAACGATTTCCCATCCCAAAACAAAAGCCTTGATAACGTTTTTTGCTTCTGGAATTTCTTCGAGTCTAGATATCTTTTGTATGCTTGCTAGATTTCTCATGGGGATTGTCCTTCCTTCAATATAGACTTTACTCTATCATACCATTTTAATACGCTTTCTGCTTCCGCATCAGTTTCTTTCCTGTTTTCCAAGAAATATTTATGGTATGATAGATTCTGCGTTAAACAATATAAATTAGATAGTCTTTCTTCATGTCCTTCCGCAGAAGTTAAAAGAGATTCTTTCTCGTCTTCCGTTTCTAATGATTTTCTGATTTCTTTAAGAGAAACGAACAGTTCAAAACGGATATCGTTTATTAATAAAATATTGTCATTTATAAGATTAATAATGTCTTTGCGAAGATCGTTTGTTATTTTCAAGCTAGCCATGTCTTTATCCATTTCAGGATTATTGTTCGATAATAAAATCAATCACAAAGCATTTTTTTTCCCTCCCGATTGATTTCCTTATATCTTCTCCCCATTCAATATTTAAAGCTTCACCGCAAAATTCGAGAAGATCGTTTTCATTATCAAAAGATCCAGAACCATAGAGAAAAGAAATTTTCCCTTCTTCCGAATTTATCTTGGTCGGTTCTGGAAAAGGATACGTTAAACCATTAATTATAATCAGGATGCTGTTATCTAGCGGCCAGCGGATGACGTGTTGACATAACCCTCCAACTGTTTTGCCGTGTCGGGTAAAATTAATCTTCTTCCCTATCATTTCATAAATTGAAAATCTGTTATTGTCTTCCATTCAGGATATCCCCCTTCTTAAATATAATCATAGTTTTCATAATCTTTTTTTACAAGATCTGTCGCTTTTGAACCGAAGAAGACGCGGAAAAGTTCATCCGCCACCGATGCTTCATCTGGAAGGATTGATTCAAGGTAGCAACACGTTACGGCATTGGCCAATGCCGTAAAATTGTCATTTTGTAAACAAAACATCTTAAATGAATCACAAATGTCAATTACCTTCGTTGTGGAAAACGGCGTAAGAATTTCTCCATCCTTCATCGCTTTTCTTATGCAATCTTTGAATTCCATAAATTTAGAAGCCGTTTCAAAGTCAAGAATATTGCTGTTTATGATTTCACTTTCTGCCTTTTTATCATATCCAAAGCGAAAGGTCGCTGTAATCCGCTGAATCATGGAAACGTCAAGAGCCCGACGCTGAGCGGAATACTGTTGCTGACTAGAAGATGAAGCTCCTAGTCCGTTCGTGTTTCCCGCTAGGATAATAACAAAACCGGGATGACTTTTGACAATTCTTCCGTTGTCTTCTGAAAGGGTGATCTCGCGAACCGGTGAACGCGTTTCGAGAATAGAATTAAGAGCGATTCCGACACCAGGAGACAGACTTGCGGCTTCATCAACAAAAAGAATCCCTGGAGATCCACAGATATTCCCATTTTCATCAAGACCTTCTTGCATCGCCTTAACGGCGATTCCGTCAGAAAAAACAATCTTATTTTCTTTTGTCTCCTTATCGATCACCACGGTATTCGCACCGAAAAAACTATTCGCAGTCGTTCCACCGTCACCATTAATCTTATAGAGTTTCCGTTCAAGAGTGGCAGCGATGTACCTCGCGGCTGTGGTTTTCCCGCATCCGGAAGGTCCGCTGAACCATATGTTAACTGCACGGTCAGAAGACATAAGAGCAAGGATTTCCTTCATACATAAAGGTGAATGATATTTTTCAAATCCTTGGATTGTTTCAAAAACTTCATCTTTTTGGTCTTCTGATTCAGGAACAGTTTTCCGAGAAGATTCCTTATGGGAAGAATATTGAGAAATTTTAGTGGCTTCAACTTCATATAAAGATTTCACGGAAAGAAGATATCCGTTTTTAAAGGCGCTAATCTTTATCGTTTTAAATTCTGCTGAAGCAGAATCAAACGGGAGAATTAAAGTTTCTTTATTTCCACAGGTTTCCCAGAAATGTTCAAGACTATCATAGTCTATTTTCGTAAGTTTTTTCATAAACTCCTTTTCTTTTTTCTTTTGTAAGAATATCACGAACCTTCTGGAATGTCAACGATGAAGGGAAAGTTCTTTTCACTTTGTTATGATTTTACAGATATCCGTAAGAATAGTCTTTGAAAAATTCAGAGAATTTTTGGAATCGATTATTGAAACATTCTCTTTTCCATAATGGTTTGACAGAGTATCCCCGCAGTCAATCGCAATGGCATAGACTTCAATTCCTTCTTTTCTTGCGTTCATAATGACGGTAGAAAGATTTTTCGTTATTTCTGCGTTTGAATTTTGGTCTTGACCGCTAAAGGATTCTCCATCGGTAATGATAAAGATGATTTTGCGTTTTTCTTTGCGTTTCCTCAAATTAGAAACGGAATAAGAAATCGATTCTCCATCAATATGATTTTCAAGGCCCTTAAAACCCATGACAGAATGGCAAACAGAATTCCAATTATCATCAAAATCCTTGTAAATACAGAACACCATGCTTCTCCATCTTGTAAAGGCATCGTTTTTATTCTTCGGAGACTTCGTTGAAGAAGAAAATATTTCAAACGGGATTTCAATCTTGTTAAGGGTTTCTCCCAAAACGATGAGAGTATTCTTTACCTGTGTGTCAATTCTGTTCATTGAATAGCTTTGATCTACGCAAATAGAAACGGCAGTATTTAAATCGATTCCTTCGGCATCTACAGTGAAAACATCTTTACGGAGTCCGAAAGCAATCTGAGGGAGCATTTTACGGTTGATTTTTCCTTCTTCCATTCCGTCAATGCTATCATTAAGAATAAATGCTTCCATCTTTTCTTGGATAGAACATATCAATGACAGCAAAGGTCTTCCTAGTTTTTCCTTGTATTCTTTAAATTTGCTTTTGTAAGAATCCAGACATTTCATTTTGATGAAAGAATCTTCCGTCTTATAAGAAGTATAGATTGTTCCAGAAGAAGCAAATTCAGCAATCTTGGTTGAAATATTTGAATTTCGTTCCTTACCGATAGGGGATTCTTCTTCCTTTCCATCCTCTGTTAATGCGAATGAAAATCCTTCATTAGCAATTTTATTTCCGGATTTGGCGTCTTCTTCTTTGATTTTATCTTTCCAGAGTTCAAAAATCTGTTTGGCAAGATATAAATTGTCTTCGGAAGATAGAGATTCTTTCCATTTTGAAAAAATGGGATAGGCGGATTCAATCATATCAATCGTATTTTCATCAATATCCCATTTTGGAACAAATTTGATTTCAGAAAACATTAGGTATAAAAGAGCTTCAACAAATCCGCTGTTTTCTTTTCCTTTTTTCTTTTCAGAAATTTGACAGAAGATATTCCTGTTTGAATTATTTATACTGATTCCGATTCCGATATATTTTTTGCTGATTTTGTCTTCAATCCACAGGTCTTCAATTGCATTCCAAATCTTGAAAATAAAACTTTTTTCCTTTATATCAGAACTGTAAAGGATGTGACCCAATTCATGGAAGAAATTGGCCCGAATATCTTCTTTTGTACTTTCATCTAAATCCTCCGAACAACAAATGACAGGAATGTGAATTTCCTTTTTCCCTATATTAGCATAAGGAACAGTACCTTCTTTTTCCCAAAAAACAAATATTTGGTTGTTCAGGAACAACGATTTTACAATCGTTTCCATCGTTTGATTAAAAAATGTGGATTTCATCTTTATCTCCTTTTCTCTGAAAGACAAAGACAAGATACCATATTAATGTTATGTTGTCAAATCCACCGATTTTTTATGATTCAATAGCTTCTGGTTTTCCGTTTTCCACTTTTTCATTAGGGCGATTTTTAAACACTTGTTTTTAAATTCAGCCCCCGTTACAAAGGAATCCGTAACGACATTTATGATTTCTTCCGGCCATTCGGAAAGGATTTTTTCCGCGAGAACTGTCTGCCCTTCCCTTCCAAAAGGCTTCACTTCATAACATCCGTCTATCCTCCCCGGCCTTAAAAGAGCAGGATCTATTTTGGAAAGGTTGTTCGTCGTTACAGCAAAAAAGACTCCGTTAATTTCACAGATACCGTCAATCGCGTTGATGAAAGTAGAAAAGGTTAAAGGGTTCTGCATCGTGTTTTTACTTGTTGTTTCCCGTCCGTTAAAAACGACATCAATATCTTCAAACAGAAAAAAGGAAGGATTATAGTCAGACACTCCTCCGCTTCTCCCATAGCGCAAAACGGAATCCAAAAACTCAGAATCCCTAAAAGAAGCAAGGTTAAAGACATAAATGTCCATTCCGAGCGTCTTCGCTATATTACGGATAAGACTTGTTTTCCCCGTGCCTGGGGGTCCATAAAGGCACATTCCCCTTTTCCAAGGGATATCCATACCCTTATACCAACTCCGCATATTCATCCAAGTTTCAACTTCTTTAATGACGGGAAGAAAGTCTTCGCCATAATAGAACATATCAAAAGGAGTCTTCTGCTTCAGTTGATATTCAAAGCCTTTGAGTGTTTCTGAATACTTACGGTCTGTATGCTTCGTGAAGTTTACGCCGCCTTTTCCACCATTTGCAATCTTTCCTTCACCAGAAGGAGAATCTGATGATGGATCTGTCCTAGGCCGATCTACAGTCCCTTCGTTTTTAGATGAAGAATTTCCAAGTGAACCGTTGACAAAAACGATGTTCGAATATTCTTTCCTATGTATGTTTTCTTTTGCTTTTCTATTTTCTTCTATTTGTCCCAAATTACATCTTATGTCTATATCAAAAAGTTCTTTTCCTATTTCCACAGCATTTAGGGTGAACCTGACATAAATCATCTGTGCTTGCCGTGATGTGTTATCATATTTTATGATAACCGGAAACGGGAAAAAACCGATACAGATTTTGTTCCTAAACCGGGATTTTAGCAAGCCGAATCTGATTTTGGATGTTTCATGCCTTTCTTCTAAGAAATATGTGCTGTCTCCGAAACAGTAAACCCTTTTGCTTTTGATCCATTCAAAAAACGCCATATCGCTTAAATCTTCATAGGTGGTCACACATATGAAAACAGACCGAAAGGAATTAATGACATTTCTTACTTGTGAAAAGGCAGTCGCTAAGGCGGCACCAATGCCTCCCGTAGCCATCGCCGTTGTTAATCCGATGCTCATTTTACTTGTTCCTTTCCCACGAAGTGATTGTGTCCATGAAAAGACGGTTTACCTTCTTCATATTGCATGAATCCGGAAGGTCAATTACACCGTTCATCTTCCCTTCGATATAATCAGAAAGAGGATTCGCGACATCCATCAATTCTTCATAAGTGAAATATCCCTCTCTTATCTTTCGAAGGAATTCCAAATCCTTGCCTTGAAATCTGACAATCGGTTCACGGTTATCCACGATGTTCTTTGCAGACATCAGGATTCTGATCAAATGTAAAATATTCTTTTCGTCAAAATCAAGACCTTTTTCTTGATTTTTCCACCTATCAGGATTTCTGTTCTTCATCCAATCCCAATATTCCTTCCACTTGGTCAAAGCTGACTTAAACCCGTCTTCCTGATAGGTCAACATTCCCAAACAGGTGTCCTCTTCTTTCTTGGGAACGCTCTCAAAAACCAACATATCCCCTTTGAAGACTCCTTTCCCGTTTGGAAAGATGTTGTAGCAGTTAGTAAGATGTGGAATCGCCGTCGCCCTACACGTTGAAAGATCAATGTCTGTTTCAGAAATCGGAATTGTAACTGTCTTGCTGCCTTCTTTGACGGAAACCCAGCAGAAATCCAAACGGGACGGCTTCTCTACAGGCATCGGGTTGTTGATAAGTTTATTCTGACCTCTTGCCTTTTTCAATTGGGAAATGGCATAACAGCTATGGGTGAACACCGCCTTCTTTGTAATAAACATGTTGCGATTGGCTAGGATGTTCTCCCATTCATTAGAGGTCTTGATAATACAATCAGGAGGCAACCACAGAAGTTCGATGATATTCGGAGTTGCTTTAATCGCAAGATCGAAAAACTTTTTCAACTCATACAGTTTGTCATCTTTCTCTTCTGGATTTACGGTTTCATTCGGGAGATCAAACAATCCGATCCTCTCAGATGTCGGAAGGATAAACACTCCACGGTAGTCCGTATCACTGGTCGGTAAATTCGTGCCATAAGCCCGGCTTCCGGTAATCCCCTTGAAAAAACAGTTTAGTAGAGCATCATAATAAGTCATCTTTTTCCCCTTTCAAAATAATCAATAAACAATATACCTTTTCTTGTCACATTTGTCAATATAGTAAAGTTGTCTTTTTTTGATAGAATCTACATATCTGAGGTAAAAAAAATGAATCAATCCACGCTAAAATCACTTATCTTTTTCGTAATCCTTTCCTTTTCCCCGTTCCATTCAAAATCAGAAACATTAGATGTCGTCTTGGCTATTAATAGTTTCAATTCTAGAATATTAAGCTTGGAAAGCAGATCAAACCTACAAGAAATGCTTAACGGAGGGTTCGTTTCTTATATGGATAGAGGTTATTCACAGGTTCTTACAGACAATCTGACTAATCTCTTTTTAAGGATAGACACGAGATTTTCTACAACCAATTTGACTCTTTTCGGAACAGAAACGGTTATAATAGAAGGAATCCCGATTGTACAGACGAACATCATCTGTAAATTCATCGACGATCAAACTTTTGAACAAGCGGTTTCTGAAATCAATTCTTCTTTTTCCCGTCACGTTTCTGAAACGAATGCTCATTTCGTCACTTCAGAATTGATCGGAGCCGTTTCTACGACCAACAGCTATCAATATGTTTTGCCGAACGTCTTATACACGAATAAAATTATCCTTTCTTCCAATGCTGTCTATTGCGTCTCAAATATGAATCATAATGTTTCATTTGAAATCCCCGAAACCGTTGAAGGGAAATTTTCAAGTTTCCATCTCCATCTGATAAAAGGAAGCGGAACCGTCACCTTTTTTCCGAATATCACTTGGGTATATGGTGAAATCCCAGAATTAGACAGTCAAGGAACTACCTATGTTCTGGGATTCGAATCTTTAGACGGACAAAACTGGAGAGGTTGGCTTGAATATTCTTATTAGTCTTCTGTTTTTTTTGCCTCTTTTTTCTTCTGCTTTAGAAAAAAATTGGGAAGAAAAATTTCAACCGCCGGATTTTAAAACATTCGGGGATACGGTTTCAGTCAATGTCAAAAACTGTATCAATATCCCTGAACCTGGATTGCCGATTTTGCCGACTATCGTTTTCCGAGAGGTGTTGAAATCAGAAGAAATGGTTGACTCTATAGATTTTGAAGTTTTAACCAGTCATAAATACAAACTCTCTGGTTTGATAGAAACGGCTGAAATCCCGTATAATGATTTCAGGACAGGAACGTCTTCTTTTACTAACGGTATCTTTGATGCAGAATATCCTGTTCAAAAACCCGTTTTCTGGACAGAACAAAGGAAAAACGGTACTAATTATCTCCTTTTTAAGTTTTCCCCGTGTTCTTATTCTCGTTCAAAACTTGAATATATTCATTTCGATTCAGTTAGGTTTACGATAAAAACGTTTTCTAGTCCTGTTTCAAAGTCAATTTCTCCTCCTGTTTCGATGCTTGAAAGAGGTAACCATGAATACGTTATCCTAACGACATCAAGCCTGGTATATGCCGATTCAGAATACAGCCCTCAATCTTTATTAGAATATCGCCATTCAAAAGGGTTTTCCACAAACCTCGTTACTGTGGACTGGATATATAATAATTATATTGGGACTGACGGTCAAATGAAAATCCGAGAATTCTGCAAAGACGCTTATTTAAATTGGGGAACTCGGTATCTTCTTATCCTCGGAGGAACAAAACAAGTGCCAGTCAGGATGTTTCTCTATTCCGGTTTTATAGGAACGCTTTATATGCCTCAAGACCAAGGATATTACGGAAACCTAGATGGAGATTTTGACAATAACCAAAACGGGATTTACGGAGAAGAGAATGACGGAGAAAACGGCAATTTTATAGATTGTTACTCTGAAATTAAAATCGGGAGACTCCCCGCATGGGAAAAACAAGACGCTGAGAATATGATAAGAAAAACAATTCAAAGGGAAGAAAGCCTAAAAGATGAGAAATTTATGTTTTGCGGGGAAGAAATTCAAAAGGGAATAAGCAGCTCTAACAATATTCTTTTCCTGTTTCCTAATCAGACATTAACTTTCAATTCGATGGGTGTTACCAATAGGTTCGGGAATAAAATAAGTTATGACACATTTTTTACCAATATCGTTGATCAAAATACCGGCAAAAAACATTTTAATTCAGGATATTCTCTCATAACTCATATCGGACACGGTGCTGATAGATCCTGTTATGGTATAGATAATTATAATTTCATTCCGGAAGAAATCACAAATTCCGTTACTTTTCTTTTTTATAGCGTTGCCTGTTCTATAGGTGGTTTTGACAAGGCTGAAACGACCGGATTAAAATGCTGGACAGAAGCGATGCTTTCTTCTAGCAACGGAATATGGGCCGCCGTCGTCAACCAAAGGGACGGGTGGTATAGCAACAACAATCCGTATTATAGCGTTTTCCTTATGCGCCTGTTTTTTGATGATATGCTAAGAGAAACCAGCCATCTCCTGGGAGACGTATATACTGATTCAAAAGAGAGGATGGTTGGATATTTTTCTCTTCAACTTGGATATCTTCATTTTATATTCTATTCCAATGCCCTTTTCGGAGATCCTGCTTCTGTTCTGTTTCCTGGTCAATCAACCCTTCATCCTTATCCAGATGAAATTAGTGTTTCAAACGGACTTTCCTTTAAATCATATCCTCTCGGTTTGGTCAAAACAGCAGAAGCATTCAAATTCAAAGAATCAAGCATCATTCAATTGGAAAAAGATTCTAATCGATATTCTTCATCTGATACCAATGGGAATTATCATTATAGAGGAAGGCTGACCTCCCCCAGTGGGGTTTCTACTGATTTTTATGGATGGGTTATCAACACAACCAATGATAATGTTTATACCTTTTGCAGAACAAACATGCATCATCCTCCCCCTTATAATCTTTATCTCTATCGTGAACCCTTTTCCCAACAGTCTGATATTAGTTTATTCATCTGTGAATCTAATTTGAATATGTATACGGAACACAAATTGAATGACATACACTGGAGTGCGGAAAATGAAGCCGTCATTACGAATATTCCTCCGTGTCTAAACTTTTCCTACTTTTTTAAGTCGGGAAACAAATCTTCTCCTACAACCAGGGTTTATAATTCATATTCAGAGACATTTTCTTCTGGAGGGAAAAGACTTTTCATGCAATCTCCTGAAAGTTTCGGTATCGACAATATCGTGATTTCGAACAGAGGAAATTCCAATGCTTCTCTTTCCATAAGATATGATTTGGAAGAAGATATGAAACCTCCTTATTTCTTTTCGGGGTTTTCAGAAAATTCAAACGTTTTTACGTCTTGTTCAATTTCAAATATCTATATAAAGAAAGATTCTGAATTGACTACCGACATTTCCGGTCTTTCTTCTACCAACGGATATGTTTTTACAGCGGTTTCAGGAACAAACATCTTTTTCTTTCACAGCTATACGAATATTTCCGGATTAAAACTCGGTGATTTCATTTCCACAAGGATGTTAAGACCTTTTACTTTTTCCCTGACATCAGATTCTGTTCCTTTGACAATGTCTTCCTTTTCTATTACCGATATAAACAGACTTCCGAAAGGAATGATTTTGTATTCGGAAAAGACTTCTCTTGAAGAAAACGTGAAAACCAAAGTCTTCTTCGCATATTTCCCTTCCCTTTCAGATTCTTTAGTCTCAAAGATAAAAATACGCTTTTTGACAGATGACTATAAAAAAACAGAACACGATTTCTATTGGAAAACAATCAAGTGATATTCTGTAACGGATAAAACCTTGTAAAATAAAGTGGTCTTAAAATAAAGTGATGAAAAGGATTCCCGACAGCCTTGATAATAAGTTTCGGGGGCGTAACGCCAAGGAAGCATTAAAGAATTTCCGTATCATAATTCAAGACCGTATCTACACTGTTGAAAACAGAAAGATGTAAGACACGGACAAGACCCTATAATAAGGTGAAGATACTTGGAACACGGCCTTCGCGTGAAGGAGCGGAGCCAAAAGGGATAACCCGGTTGGCTTAATGAACTCTATAATCTATGGATTTATGGTGGAACACAAACCCGTGAATTTATAGGACTTTTACCCGTAACGGTATTCTGACCAGCGACAGTGATTAACAAAATCTGTGTGGATATGGAGAAGGTATGCCTAGTCTGCCTAATAGACTAGTGTAGGTTTGTGGGGGACACCCGCTGCACGAGGGGCATACAGAGATATGGTTAGATTCCATTCTCAGTCTGCGAAAGCGTATACCGATTCTCAACCTATACGATTAGCACATCAGGATTCTATATTTACTTAACACTGTGAATATAGAATCCTGTAAATAGAATGAATGAATGAAACAGATAATACTTATTCTTCCTTGTAAAGGGGGAAAATCTGTTCTTTCATTCCCTCAAACTCACCGACCGATATCACACATACGGGGATTTCCCCAAATGTACTTCGTACGATTTGATGGTCCCTGATCCCCTGTGTGATTTAATCAAAATCGTTTTTAAATAATAAAAAGAATCCTGATTCATGAAAGAAAACGAAGTGAACTTGAATGATCAGGATCAGAAAGCCGGGTATTCACGGTTTCTGTTTAAGGATAAAAAATATTTTTTAGGTAATGGTATTTAAAGCCTTTTCATTAGAAAAGGGAAACCCGTTTTCTATAAACATTATAGAATTTTGAATAAAGGTGAAATATGACAAAAGAAGAACTTGTGGAAAGTATTGAAGAAAGAAGAAGATCAAACAAAATCTATCAAAAAGAGATAAAAGAAAAAGAAGAACTCATTTCGAAGAATGCCGAAAAGCTGAATGTAGTGAAGACTCTTTTCCATACTATAGAAGAATTAAGTCTAAAAAAGCGTCATATCTATAAAGAAAAGATAGAAGCTGTTATAACGGAAGTTCTCCGAACGCTATACGGAACCCAGTATTCTTTTCTGATAAATTACGGAGAAAAGAATAATCGTTCTTGTTTAGAGATAGAAGTCAAAAAGACATACGGGGATTATGAAGTAAAAAGAGATATCAGCGGTCACGGAGGGGGGATTTCGGACAGTATATGTATTCCTCTTCGGGCTCTTATTTTAAAAGGAAGTCAGGATATCGGGGATATTCTGTTTCTTGACGAAGCCTATAAACATGTGGATTCCGAAATTGCGGAGAATGTGGGAATGTTTTTACGCGGTCTTTGTGAAAAAATGGAAATGCAGATTATTATGCTTAGTCATAACGAAAGCATTTTACAGCAGGCGGAAAGAGGATTTTTTCTAGAAAACAGGAACGGGAAAGTCTATTTGAAATAGGAAAGGATGAAATATGGAAGAAAATTATGAAGGGTGTTACGGGCCGGTTTTGTCTCTTAAGGGAATCACGGAAAAACTATTACAGGCTTTTGTTTCAGATACGGAAGCGGAAGAAAAAAGACCTGGAGAAAGATTTTCCACAGTCATTTGGGGTCGTGCTGGAATCGGTAAAACAAGTCTTGTCAGATGTTTGGAAACAGAAAGAATAAAGTATCGGGGAAAAGATTATTCCGGATTTAAAATCATATATATTCCTCTTGCGGATATAGAAGAAGTGGGTGATATTATCGGCATGCCAGATAGGCATCTCTGTGTTAGGAAAGGAAAAGAAGAAAAGTGGGTGCCGGAATCCTGTATCGGACTTTATACGGAAAAACTCGGATATTCAGTTTGTCAAGATCGGGGAGTAAAACAGTTTACTGCGGTACCGGAATGGGTGCCTGAACCAGATGAAAAAGGATATTGCCAGCCGACGATTATTCTTGTCGATGATTTCAATAGGGCCAATCTACGCGTTTTAAAAGCATGCATGCCTCTCTTCCAAACCTATTCTACGATAGGATGGAAACTTCCAAAAGGCTGTCATATCGTTCTTACAGCGAATCCAGGACAACAGGACTATCAGGTTACGGAATTAGATCCTGCCATTCTTACAAGAATGCGGCATGTGACATTCGGTTTTGATATCAAGGAATGGATAAATTGGGCGGATGAGGAAGGGTTGGATAAAAACGTATTGGGATTTTGCGCATATTATCCGGAAATGATGTTCGGAAAGCTTCTAACGAATCCAAGAACAATCACAGAAGCTTTCCGAATGATTCAATCAAGCGGGATTGATCTGAATGTTATGATGGAATCGAGAGAAAACATCAAAAATATCAAAAACATAATGAATATGCTCTTGGACAATGAATTTACTGATTCTTTCGCGACATATATGCTTTCAGGGGAACGCGTTTTCCTTAGTCCTGAAGATATTCTTACAGCCCCTGAATTTTCAAAGGAAAAGATAAAGAAACTGATATCTAAAGAAGTTCTTCGTTTGGATATCATCAGTATTATTTCATACAGATTGTTATCTGCTATAATTTCTGAAAAAATTAAATTTACACAAGAACGGGCGGATAATTTTTATTCTTTTCTTTTTGATTACGGGATTCCAATAGATATTGTTATGTCCATACTTTTGGAAATGAACAAGAGCAATAACCTTTTAACCTGTTTTTCTTGGTTAAAAGATGAAAGGATTACGTCGATGTTCTCAGAATATTATCAGTCTAAAATTTAAAAGAAAAACAGATGTTCTGTTGACAAAGAATAAGAATAATGATAAAGTATTCAACATAACTAAAGAAAAAAAGGATTTTGTCATGTTGAAGAAAATCATGTTTGCTCTTCTTTTGTCTTTTTCGAACGCTTGTTCTGCTCCGGTTGATGATTTAGCGAAAACCTTATACCATGAAGCATGTGGAGAGGGAGAAATCGGCATTCGTGCCGTTGCAAGTATTATTATCAATAGGGCTGAGCAAAAAGGGAAAATTACGCCAGATGCTCTTTCAAGTGTAGTTAAACAAAAATTTCAGTTCAGTTGTTGGAACGGGAAAAAAGATTTAAAGACTGGTAAAGGGAAGTCATGGGAAATCTGTATGAAAGTCGCGAAAGAAATGTCAGAAGGATGCTTTAATAAAACACATGGATATACCCACTACTATGCATTCAAAAAATGCAAACCGAGATGGTCAAATGGAAGAAAAAAGATGATTATCGGAAACCATGCGTTTCTAAATCCGTAAAGATTAATCTTGTTTTTAAAAAAAACAATTCATTATCTATACTGATTATCAGATTCCTTGATAAATATTGATTCCTAATGCCGAAATTCGGATGAACGTTTTAGGGATGGAAATTCTGTCCCTAAATGTAAATGTTTTCTACGCTTTAAATGAGGTAAATATGTTTAAAATTTTAGCTATGTCTGACATCCACTTGAATTTCGACATAAATAATGGGGTCAGGAGAAAATTTTTTAATTCCATACGAAAGGCAAAGTGTCCGATCATTATTACGGGTGATATCGGAGATGGACGAAGTTTAGAATCAAATCTAAAAGATCTTTCTGAAGCTTGTAATGGGTTTCCTGTTTATTTCATCACAGGCAATCATGATTATTATCATAGTAGTTTTGAAAGGACAGATGAAATAATTCATCTGTCTGTTAAGAACTTTCCTAATCTTGTTTATTTGTCAGAATCTAGTCCAATACGTCTTGATGAAGAAACGTGTCTAATCGGTGTGGATAGCTGGTATGACGCGAAAATCATCCCGGAAGGGACATATTTAAACATGTTAATGAATGATTTTCGATATATCGAAAATCTGAGCCTGATTAAAAAATCACGTCAGGAAGTTATTAAATCCTTTCAAAAGAGAGCATCAGACGCGTTGAAAGATCTCAAAGAAATTCTTTCAGAAGCGGTGAAGAAATATAAAAACATCATTATTACGAGTCATCCATTACCTTTCGGCTGTATGGAAGTTGTTAAGGGTTCAGATGCTAGTCCATTTTATATCTGGCATGAAGCAGGTCTATTTATCGCCGACTTTTCCAAAAACAATCCCCGAAATGAATTTCTTTGGTTGTGCGGTCACACACATTCGAGATCCGAATGGCATAATGAAAATCTTAATGTCTACTGTTTAGGTTCTCAATATTATTTTCCTCGCATAGACGGAATTATAACAGATATGCGGTTTGAGTATGAAACTGTCAAGTAGATTTTTGTGGTTTAAACAAGGAAACAAGAAAAGGAAGGTGAAACTATGTCGATAAAAAATGTTACAACGGTTGTCTCAGAGCTAGAACATCACATTATAAGAGAAATCCTAATCCCGAGAATTCAAAATCTTCCAGAAACAGAAGTTTACAAGGAAAAATCTCTGGAATACTATAGTCGTTTACTATTGAATCAAGAACTTCTTGATTCAATTTCTGCGAAAACTTGTGGATTTATCTACAAAACGTTTTGCGGATATTCTCAACACATTCTAGACGATATGATGTCAGACATAGTTTCGGCAACGATTCAGGATACGACAAATGAATATCGTAAGGTTAAGAAATCGACGCACGGGTTTTGGAAATCGCGCTTTGATTTAAATCCAGACAGTTCATCCTTTTCTACATCCTTTTTAAATGTTTGTTTTCGTGCCATTCAAACGTCAGCAAAAACATTTGAGTCTAGGAAAAAACATGAAACCAATGATTTTGTAACGAAAAATGATAGAAATGATGATGTTTCTTATGTGGAATCTGTTCGAGATGACAGAGAAACAGAATTAAAACTAGAGAACATGACAGGTTATGATAGTCTTATTTATGAAATGTACAATTATGTGATTAATCAAACAGACTTGGATAATATAGCGAAAGAGATTTTCCGGGTGTGGTTTTCAAAAAAAGAGGATAAAAAGGATTTTTCTGTCATCGTCAAAATGTCTTCAGAAGTTTATCCTGCTGTCAGACAGTTGATGATTGCGGAAGGGAAAAAACCATTGAGCCCGGTTTCAATGCATATCCGCTGGAAACAGGTTTTTGGGAAAATAAGGGATTTTCTAGACTAAAAGATATCAGCATGTGACATTTTTTGATAAACCCACTCTTGATAAGGAGTGGGTTTTCTATTTTAAGGGGTTTAACAAATGGATGAAAAAGAATATAAGGAAAAAAGTCTTACATTTATGGATTCCATAAACCGTAAACTTGAACAAAACAAAGGGATAGAAGACCACCTCAACAACCTTGAAAGGATGGTTGAAGGACGATTGATCGAAATAGAATGTTCTATTAAAAAATATGAACGGTTTATATCAGAGACTGCTGGATTCTTTACTAGAATCGGATTCTATTTAGATGGGATAGTTATTTTTTTCAAAATGAAGTTCTGTAAAAAGTGAGGTTAAAATGAAAAAGAACATAATTGGCTGGATATTCTCTTGTATGGTTTTACTTCCGTTCGTCGTTTTCGCGGAACAGATTCAGGTTGAAATTCCAGAAGCCGTTACAGATTTGATTGGAGGAACGGTAGACAAGTTCATTTCAGGAACATTCGTTATGTCTACCGTATTTGTAGCGGCTGTACAGATCATAAAAAAAGTGATGGAAAAATTTAGCGTTGAAATTAATGGGATAAAGTCCCAGATTCTGACAGTCATAATCGGCATCCTTTATTCTTTGATAGAAACGGGAGTCTGGCAGGATGGCATAATTTCAAACGCAGATATCGTTACTATGTCTCAGGCTGCGTTGGCTGTGATCTCGGGGGTCTTCGGTTATAAACTCCTGTGGAGAAAGCCTGGTGCAGATGTGACGGTTTCGGAAAAGAAATAAGGAGGGAATGTCATGGAATGGATAGCGGCTATTATTGGAAGTGTCGCGACTATAATCGTCGCGTTCTATAAATATCGGTCAGAAAAGAATTCTGATGTGAAAAAACAGTTAGAAGCGCAAAACATAAAAGATTGTGAAGCTTCAATAAAAGATATTGAAATCAAAATAACGACCGCGATGGAATCAAGCATTACGGATGTTCCTAATCTAAGAATAAAGCTTAATGAGCTCAGAAAGAATCTTAAGAAGCTCCAAAAGAAAGCCGGTCTTGTTGTTGTGATTGCATTAACTGTGTTTTTGATGCAGGGATGTAAAACCCAGACGTACGTTGTAATTGGTGAAAGAATTCTAAAACCAAATCCAGGAGATGTGTTAACAATCCCTGAATTAAAGAAACCTGCCAAACAGTGGTACTTGATTGACGATGTCGCGATGCTGGGAGTCCTCGGAGTTAACAAGTTGGTTGCGGAAGAAAATTCAAGCAAAGAAGTTAAGGAATAAAATGGAAACAGAATCTGTATATCTGATATCAATCTTTATTCTCATAGCAATCGCAATGGTTTCACCATACATTTTGTTCAAGAAAATGATCAAGATTGTAAGTCAAAAACATGATTTCAATCTACCGAAACAGATGGTAGCGAACAAGCGTTCTGATTTGGTCGTAAATGAAACAAGAGTTCTTACAGGAGCGGACAGAGTAACGGTAATAAGATTTCATAACGGTAGTGAATTCCTTCCGAATAATCCTATTTGGAAAATAACATCAGGTAGCCAAATGAAAGCTGACGGTGTTAGCTATGAAGACATACAGGATGTTTTGGTTTCAAGAATCCCGGCGATAATAGATCCCGTCATCACTGGAGAAACCGATTATGACGGAGTGTCGATTCCTGAATCATGTAAAAAATGCATAAGGAAACTTTGTTTGGAAAGAAGTGCGAGAACCGTTAAATTCAAAGTTTCTGACATGACAGGATATTCAAAAATGTTTCTTCAAAAGAGGGGAACGGAAACGGCTTATATGGCCACACTAAACAGCACGAAAGGTAAAATTTTCGGATTGTTGCTTGTTGAATTTTCAGACAAGAGAGACAGTTTAAAGGAAGAAGAAAAAATCGTTAAGATTATTTGTGAAAGCACAGAGAAGCTTTCTTTCATGTTTGATTAAAAATCACTGTTTCAAATGCCTATTCATATTTTATGAACATGGCAGAAAAAGAAATTATCAAGGCAAGCATTTCCTTGCTAAAAGAAAAACCACTATATGCGCACATTTTTCAAAGAATGGAAAAGGTGTATGTGGGAAAAGGTCACAAAATAAATAAAATGGCGGTTGGCCTGAATGAAAGCGGAAACCGTATTGTGTTTTATGTCAATGAATATTATATTAACGGCTTGATAAAAGAAGGGAAAGAAGATGTCGTTTCTAAGTCAGTGGAACATGAAATTCTTCACATTATTTTTAAACATGTTTTTGTAGACATTACAGGCTATGACAATGAAAAAATCAATATAGCGATGGATATTTCATGTAATCAGTATATACATAATCATCCGACAAACTGGTATGATATTCAGTGTTACGGTTTTCCATCAGAAAGAACTTGGAAATGGTATTACGATCATCTTCCTAAAAGCAAAGATGATAAAGGGAAAGAAAAAACAGAACATTCCCTTTGGGAAAATAAAAAGACAGATGACTTGTCAATATCCGAAGAAATTTTAAGAACGATTGTGAAGGATGCTATAAAAGAATCAGAATCAGGCGGTGGATATGGAAACATCGGATTCGAAGTTATTTCTGAACTTAAAGGTTTCTTTAAGAAACCTATCAACAAGAACAAGTGGAAATTTCTCTTAAGAAATTTCGTCGCTAACAGTACAGAAACGGATATAGAAACGACAAAGAATAGGGTTTCTAAAAGATACGGAACACGTCCAGGTTTGATTAACAGAAGTCGGTTAAATCTTGCCTGCACGATAGACATATCATCAAGCATCTGTGATGACCAAATTCTAAGATTCATAAAGGAAATAGATTGTGTCTACAAAAATGGTGCCGATATTACAATAATAGAAGCAGATACTGAAGTTAGAAATCATTATTCGTATAAAGGCAAATTCTCTGGTAAAATCCACGGAAGAGGCGGTACAAATTTTAACCCTGCGATCAGATTCGTAGAAGATAACAGGTTTGATGCACATATTTATTTCACTGATTTCGTTGCCGGAAAGGTTGTTGAAAAATTTAGGACTCCTATCCTTTGGGTTTTGACCCAAAAAATTGATAGTAAAAGATTCCCTTGTGAAAAAGGTAGAATTATTATATTGGAGAAATTAGATGTTTAGGATTCTTGTCTATGACGAAGACCTCTATGATCACCACGAAGGAGAAGAATGGGATGATGTTAAAGAAGTATTGGTGACTGCCAACACCAAAATATTGAAAGAATATCGTTATCTTTTTACGGGTATGATAAGAAGCATCTGGAAAGAAGTAGACACTGAAATCTATATTCTCGTTGATGTATCGAATATGATTTATTTGGATTTTTTTAAAGACCTTGTATTGTGTCTTGAGGGAGAAGGAATAAATCTGATTTTAGACTTTAAACAAACGGAAGGATAAAAAATGTCAAAAATAAACTGGGAAGTTGAAGTAGAAGCAAAAGAACTGACGAAAAAACTTATAGAAAAATATCCCGATAAGTTCGGGCATATCAATATCGACAAAATTGGTTTTCTAAGACATCTCAGAAAACAGGCAGATTTGCCTATAAAAATTTCCGCTGTTAAATTTCCTCATTCAGTGTGGAATGATAACGTATACATTTTTATTGTGATGGAAGACTGTTGGAACACCTTAGAACCTAAGCAAAAGAATATTGCGGTTGCGCAGGCTCTATGTTCCCTTCATAAAGATGGGTTTTTAGAAAACGGAAAGTCATATGGGAAAATCATCAAACCGGATATCGTTTCATATATGGAACTTTTAGATATTTCAGGAAATGTTCCAAACTGGCTTCATGATACAAGTTTCGCAGATCCTCTCAGGGGAGAAAACTGAAAATAGTAAACGTATAAATCTAAAATAGGTGGACTAAATTTAGTCCACCTATTTTCTATATAGGAATAAATATTAGGCTCAAAGATGCAAGAACTAACAGAAGTCAAGAAATTTGTAAAAAAAAGAATAGACAAGGCTAAGAAAAAGCGTGTCGTAAAACTTAATCATCCTTTCTCTGATTTAGAACTCCTGAATGTTCTTAGGAGGGTTGGGGACGGTCATCCAATAAGCGAAACAAAGTATAAGAAGGATAAAAAAGAAGGAGACCCTTCAACGACCCTGTTTTGGAAGCGGTTCGGAAGCTTCAACAACGCAGTTGAAATGATTTACGGAAAACAAGTGAAAGATTCGCGATATGATGAAGTTTATTTCATCAATCTTATCATCGAAAGCAGAATTAAGAACCAGAATGAATATCTTAAGAAGCATAAAGAAATGCCCGATATCTTCCCTTCAATTGGTTCGGCGATTCGTCTGTTTAAGAATTTCGGAAATCTTTTAAAAGCCGCAGAGCACTTCAATATAAAAAATCAACTTATGCGGTGTTTGGAAGTAAAACTAGCGATAAAAAGATGTCCAAGGATTGAAGATTACCGAGATGCGGGTATAAATACCGTTTTATTGCTTAGTAAGTTCGTGTTGATAAGCGAAATTAACAAACGTGTTAAATTATTGGAGGAGGGTTATGAAATCCAAAGAGGAAATAAACTACAGACTTTTGAAGATGATAGAGAAGGCATTGAAAGAGAGACGAAAAGAATGTTTACGTCGTTCTCCAGCGAATTGCGTTTACAACATAAGAAAAAGGATTCATGATAATGGTCAGATAGGTATTTGTGAAAATCAAACAATGGTATCATCATTTGATCACATTTTTATCTGTGACAGTAATGAAATCTGTGAACAATGTCAGCACTTTAAGTGCCGGAACACGAAAGAATCGATTGAAGATGATTTGGAAACGATCTTAGGAAATCCAAGCCTTTGCGGAAAGGAATATCCTAAGATCGCAATGCTTAAATGGGTCATTGACGGCGGACTGGAAAAAGTCAGCTTCTTGCGTAAATTTTTGAATCTATTTAGGGGATAAAAATGGAAGATTGGTATTGTCTGATTATTAGTTCTACGAGTCATTACGGAAAATCAGGTGTCGTCGTGGAAGAACTTGAAGGAATCTTTTCAAAATCGAAATCGAAACCTGAAATCATTGTCATCGAAGACAAAGAAATAAAAAAAACGGGAGAATACATGGTTTTTATTTGTTCTCCGGATTTCAATTCTTTAAAAGACAAGATTCTTAGACTTTCTGCTGTTTTGAGAATTGTCGAGAATAACGGGAGATCATATCGTTTCCAAGAATCGGAAGTCCGTAAATTCACCAAGTCTATAGAAAAAAACGGTTCTGATGCTAAGTTTAAAAAGGGAGACGTTATAAATGTACGGGAAGGATATCTTAAAAATCTATATGGATTGGTTGTCGGCAAAAACCGTGAAGGATCTAAAATAAAGGTGCTTTTCAAGTTCTATATCAGGTCATTCATTAGAGAATTTTCTCCGAAAGAATTAAGATTTGAAAAATCTATTTTCAAAGAGATGCCATGCAACATGACTAATCAGGAATGGTTTAAACGTTTTCTGTAATTCTGGGGGTATAAACGATGTCAATTCAGGTCAGCTATGTCGGTGGAGATGTTGAAAACTATAAGGATATTTCCGTAGAAGGGGAAGCCGAACAGTTTTTAACCGTTGAAAATGTCAAATACTTTAGGACTCTTTTTTCTTTTTTGAATCCGAAAGACAGGGATATACTTTACCTGATATTCCTATCTCGAAAAAAACAAACCGAAGTCCAGGATATTTTGGAAAGGGGACAATCAAGCCTGTGTTATGATATAAAACAGATAAGGAAAAGATTGAAATGTATTTCATACCTTAAATCCGTTTCTGATATCTTTGTTGAATTTTTGGAAAAGGATGCTTCGAAATACTTCAATGAACAGGAAAAGGCGATTCTTACGATGTTATTCTTTTCTACATCATACATCTGTACGGCAGAAGTTCTCAAAATGTCTCAAGTTAAAGTCTCTTCAACTTTTGAAAAATGTCTTGAACGACTTCTGAAAAAAAAGATTTGGCCGATATATGAAATCTTTTACACGATAGGGAAAAACTTGAATATAATCAAAAGGACTTATCGAAGGAACGGTTTAATCTTGGATGCTATCATGGATTAAAAGACAGTTTTTTTGATATTAAAACAAGGATATAGGTAAAGAAGAGGTCAAATATGTCTAAACTTTCTAAAGAATTGGCAGAAATCAAGAAGCGCATAGCTAGCGTCAGCGTCAGTAATTCCGTTTCGGAAGACGATTCATTGTGTGAAAATTTCCGCTGGCATTCAAGTCTCGGAATTGATTGTATACTTGGAAACAATAAGAGGCTCGTCAAAGAACTTCCGAAGGATTCGGAATATGTAAAAAGAATGTTTGTCGCTGCTGGTAAAAGGAGAGACGGAGGGAGTGTTTTGGTCCATAAACTTCGTCATTGCCTATGGGAAATGAGTGACGATAATTCCTTTATCAGGCCGGTTCACGCGTCGGACATATTAACCCTTCAAGATTTAGAAGACGACATTACAACAATTGAAACCGAGGCATAATCATGAATTTCATACAGAAGATTAACGAACTTAAACCCGATTTTTCATGGATGGAAGAAAATGATTCCTATGATGTAAAAAAGAATGAAAGGAACCCTTTTGACTGTAAAGATGAACTTGAGAAACAGTGGAATGGTGATTTTATACCTTCTTCTGAACCAGAAGGATCTATGAAAATGATGAGAAATGCTAAACAGAAAATCATTCAGTCCGTAAGAAACATGATGAATGCAGGATGTAAAATCGACGTTATTAAGTCAAGGATTTCCCAAAATAACAAGAAAGAAATTGTCGCGCTTTTTAAACCGGATATCGAAAAACAATTAAAACTTTATGGATCTGTAGGTCGTTTCATACTAGATGCCAGAGGTTACAATTCTTGCAAAGAAGCATTTGAATCGGCGGTAAAAAATCCATATCGTAAGCATTTCGGATACGTATTGGGGTGCTCTTGCAAAGAACACGCAAAAATAAACAGAATGCCTAAAACGGAGAACTTAGATTTCAAAATTAAAGAAGGTCCTATGGATATGGTTGCTTCCTGTTTAAATGATGATTACGTGAAGAAAGAATATTTCGCCTGTATTCCGACATCTTTGGTTCTTATTGCCGGTGCAGGGGATATTGATGAAAAATGGGCTGGAGACACCATGATTGATGTCATGAATGCTGGTTTTGACAATAAAGACGGGAACGAAGATGTTATAAAGAAAATTACGGCAAGTTGTGATAAACCTTATGACAGGCTTAAGAAGTTCTTCCTGGCTTTTGAAAACGGAATCAACGTAGAAGAAAAGTTTGAGGCAAACCCAGAAGACATATTTACCACTACATCACAAGATGTTGAAATACCTGAAATTGAAGTTAAAACACCTGAAATAGAAATTCCTGTCAGGTCAGACAATATCAGCCTTCGTGATGATTTAGAAACCGTGGAATTAGAAGATATGGAAAATAATCAGATGGGTATAAAATTATTTGAAGACGCTGAAAATATTCCTGTTTCTGAAGGAGCCGCCACTTCAATTGAAATCGATGTTTCAGAAGAAAATTCTAGTCTAGAAGGAATCGGAAATGTTGATGTTGACATGGGATTTTCTAGTCCGGATGAAATAAATATTCCGGAATCGGAAGGAAACCTCCAAGTAGGATTTTCTGAAGGATTTTCTGAAGATATTAAAATTCCAGAAGAAGAAGATTTTGAAATACAGTTTTAAGGACAAAAAATATGGATGAAAATATAGACCGTCAAGAAATCACGGTCTTAAATTCAGAATTACCCGCAACGACAAAAGACAAACTTTCCTATAAAAATAAGAAAATTAGAGAATTTTACAACGGGCAGACTCTTACAGAAAAACTTGCATCAAAAGATATGACTCTTGAAGATATCCTTGATTCACTTGTTTCTGAATATGTAAGGGAAATTGACAACCTTGCTGGTAACATTGCGATGGCTGATGAAATTGGGAATATAGAAAGTTCTTCAGTCATTTCTACGAAAAGAGCAGAAATAGTAGATAAGATGCTTAAAGCTTTCATGGCAAGGAAAGAATTTGACGCCCAATCGAGCATCGATGTGAATTCTCCTTCAATGAAAATAATTTGGAGGTTTTTCATGATGAAATGTCAGGAAAGCTTTGCCAAGTCTGGTTTTAGCATCGAAATCTCAAACATTTTCTTTCAAAATCTAACCGAAGTCATGGGGGATTGGAGAAAGGAACTAAAACGGCAGATAGCCGAAATAAAAACATGAGGTATGTATGACGGATATCATCGAATTCACGAAAAGTCTTGGAATAGAACTTGGCATAGGACAGCGCATGTTCCTTAAGCTTGCTTACGGCATGGAATTTGACGACAGTGTTTTATATGAGGTAGAAGACCCTTTAAAAGTCTATGAACCCCGTCAGATGACGGAAAAACAACTGTTTAAACATTTGTCTGAAAACAACATCTTGTTCGGTGAAAAAAACAGTAGATTAGTTTCTGCTGTTTGCGGTAGGCGTTCCGGGAAGACACTACTAGGATCTCTTGTCATGGCATACGAATTGGAAAGTTTCTTAAGGAAAAGTAAAGATCCCTGCAAAGAATATCACTTTGTATCTGGTTCAAAATTCTTTTTCAGTTTCTTTGGTCCTAACCTCAATTCTTCTTGTTTCATATTGGATACATTTTTAAATCTCGTGAGACTAAATCCGTTCTTAGAGTCGAGAATAGGGTCGAAGACGTTTGACAGTGTTGTCTTCTTAACCGAAGAAGATATTGAAAAGGGACGAAAAGGAACGGTTGTCGTTGATTCCAATTCTTTCGGACCCGCTTCTGTTCGGGGTAAAAACTACTATATGGTGGTGATGGATGAAATTGAATCCTGTTTTGATTTTAAAAAGGTCTTTCAATTGATATGCCCATCATTGCTTCGGTATTCGGACAATCTTAATTTTACCTTTTCATCAAGGAAAAATTTAGGAAATCCGATGACGAGCTTTTGCAATCCAAGGTTTATCTTTAGATCAGAGACTACGTTAATGAACCCGAGAAGTCTTTCTGGAAATGATGTAAAACACATGATTCAAAATAATTTTAAGAATTTCATCGAGGACTTTTGTGTGTAAAAATGGCAAAAGATAATCTTATAAATGAACTCGCAAATGAATTTATAGTCGGTGGAGATCCGAATAGCAAGTGCGCTGACATTATTACTTTCATTGAATCGAATTGGGGGTTCGGAATTAAACTTAGGCCGGCGCAAAGAGTCATCCTTAAAATGCTATACGGCCTTCCTCTTGATGAAAATGAAGAATTTCCCATTTATGATATTGTCAAAGAAAAGGTCATCGGAAAGTTTACAGAAAAGACATTCATAAAATGGTTGCACACAAATAAGAGATGCAACTATGAAGACACTCCGAAGAGAAAAATTAAAGAACTTGTTTTGGTAGCCGGAAGGCGTAGTGGTAAATCAATGATATCGGCTTGCATTATCGGATACGAACTTTATAAGCTTGTCCTTTTAGGAGACCCGGCGAAGTATTATGGTAAACAGGCACAGGCATCCATTAAAGTTCTTAATGTCGCTCCGACTGATGAGCAGGCCGGGGTTGTTTTTGATGTGGCGATCACGGCAATTGATCACTGCCCGATCCTGAAGAGCAGGGTCTGTAACAGGACACAGACTTATTTTAGTCTTTACACGGATGAAGATATCGCCAATGGGAAAAATAAAGCCAGTCTTTCTTTTCTCACCGGTGGTTGCAGTTCGAACGGATTACGAGGTCATGACGCAATAGTCGTATGTATGGATGAAACGGCTTTTTTTATCAGCAATGAAGCGTCAAAATATAGCGGTGAAGAAGTTTATAAGGGATTGACCCCTAGCGTGAAGGGATTTAAAGGGGACGGAAAAGTAATTTGCATAAGTTCTCCGAAAGCCAAATACGGGAAATTTTATAAACAGTTCATCACGGGTATGGAAGAAAAGGAATCCACCATCCTTTGCGTTCAAATGTACACGGCGATGATGAATCCCGATCTTATTACCAGTGAAGATCTAAAAACGGAACGCAGAAGGAACAGAAACGGATTTCTTGCGGAATTCGGGGCAGAATTTAGTGATAGTGTTTCGGCATGGGTTGATGATCCTGATGAATTTCGTTCCTGTATAGATCCGTTCTATATAAAACCGTCGAGAGGGAAAGGAGAGGTCCGGTATTATGCAGGTTTGGATCTCGGATTCAAAAATGACGGAGCCGCATTGGCGGTAAGTCATGATGAAGACGGCATTATTACATTGGATTATGCAAACGTGTGGTTCAGCGCAAGTTCTGATGTCTGGCAGGCTGAACAATCCATCTATGAAAAATGCGATAAATACAAACACCTAAGTCGTCTCCTTATGGAAGATATCGCAAAAGAAATCGAAGATGTGAATAAAAGATTCCCGATATCCGCAGGAATTATGGATAGCAAAGAAGCATATGGAATGTCAGAAATCATGCAGTCAAAGGGTATAAATTACTTTGAAGCAGTATCCACAAGTCTCTCATTTAACGCGGAAATATATGAGGTGGTAAAAAGTCTCTATACAGAAAAACTATTAAGACTGTACGACGATCCTGTCTTGATCAAAGAAGTTCTCATGTTGGAAGCCATACTTTCAGAAGGGGCTAAATCAAGATATGATGTCTGCGCGCCTGATCGTCCGGGGTGTCATGATGATATCAGTGAGGCATGGGCGCGAAGCGTCTATTGCTGTTACAATGACGTAAAGAGGACTATCAGGAAACCTACGGTCAGAAATCCCTTCTCTAAAAACAGATTGGCGACAGCGATACGATATAATCTGATTAAAGAAGGAAACGGAAGAAACGTAAGGACAGGAAATGTCAGGAGATTTTTCTAATGGATATTAAAGCATTGCAGGTCGTTGCTGAAATTGAACGAAAGCTAGAAGAAAAGAGCGCTCTAGAACAACTAAATAAGATTAGTCCATACATTAAAGATATTCCTTTAGCCGCTCAGGTGGCATCATATATTAATACTTTCAGACAGCCGATACCAGAACATCATCCGGTATTTGCATATATTGAAAATTTTAAGAAGAACCTGAATAAAAAAAATATGGAGAAACAAAAAGGAGAAACAGAAGAAGTCTCAGATTTTGAAAACACAGGATATGGAGAAGATAATGGGGAAAAGAAAACCCAGAACGCAGAAATTCTCGATATTGTCAATGATATTGATAACACGCTTAAAGAAATGGAAGAAATGAACGACAGACTTTGGTATTTCCTTGAAGATAAAAAAAACATTTTGCAATCGGATTATGAGTTCAGAAACAAATTTATGAAAATACGGTCGTACCTTAAAAGCAACAAATCAATTTTGAATAGGTTGGGGAGATAAAGATGAGTAGGAAAAACCGGCTTCGAAAAAAAATGATGGCTGAAATCAATGCGGGTTTAAAACAAGCCCAATCTTCTATTAATTTCCATCCAAGGGAAGAAATGATTATAGAAGACAATATGATTAGAAAGGCAAAACAAAACGTTTCCGACATTGAGAATCGTCTTTCCAAGAAAACGGTGTTGGCAGGAAGATCAAGAACCGCAGGAATGATGATAGACGGGTATTCTTCTACGATTAGCAATTATACCCCCGGCTTTGTATTAGAAAGCTATAGAAACAGTTATGCGTCTGGTTTGGGGATAAAATCAGGGGTATATGATATCCCGTCATTCATCACATTGATGAATTCGAAGAACGGAGGCATAATTCAATGGCCTTCCTGTCTTCAGGAAAAATTTTCATGGTTTCGCTGGTATGCAAGGAGCGATGCCCTTGTCGGGCGGGCCTTGGATCTGTTGACAGATTTGCCGAGAACCAAAATTACTTTGACAATTCCCAAATTTGTTCCGGAAGAAAGAAGGTCCGAAGTAAAGGAACTTTTTGAAGACCAGGTAAGGACTCTTAATCTTTTTCAGAAAAGCGGAGACATCCTTTACGAACGTAACTGTATAGGAATGACGTATCTGTTTTGTGAATGGGATGTGGAAAGAAGGTTGTGGAAAAGGATACAAATGCTTCCACCAGAAGAAGTATTTGTTTTTGAAATCGGTTTTAGCGAAGAAAAGAGAATAGAATACCGCCCTAGACGTTACATCCAAATGTTACAGGGAAACATAAGTGATAATAATAACGGTCTAGAAGA
Organism: Paludibacteraceae bacterium; assembly: GCA_023227695.1. Classification (GTDB taxonomy): domain Bacteria; phylum Bacteroidota; class Bacteroidia; order Bacteroidales; family Paludibacteraceae; genus RGIG10190. Next base: position 25,551 of record JALNVE010000002.1, on the reverse strand, counting down.
AGAAATAGTTTCCAGTGTTCCGAAAGAAATTGTAGATTCGATTACTAGCGACGGATATATCGCTTTAGATTGGAATCATATGAACGGGAGTTTTTGCGAATGTATCTCCAGACGCAAAAGTCCTTATATGGATGTGAGTCCGTCAATTATCGACAGGATTCTTGTTCCCCTTCAGTTGAAAGATTTTTATAAGTTTACTCAACTCGCGCTGGCAAGTAGGAATATGTCCCCAAAATATCTTTTAAAAGCGCCGAATGCGACACCAGAAGAACTTGAAGATTTGCGTATGCAATGGGATATCAGCTATAATGAACCGGATTATTCCATTGCAGGAAACTATGAATATGCCATCGAAAAACTAGACAGCAGGGATAGACTTCTTGATATCAGTTCGGAAATAGAGCGTCTTGACAATGAAATATATGTCGGTTTGGGAATAACAAAGGAAATGCTGACAGGAGAAGGAAGTTATGCAGGAAGCAAGACAACCACGGATATTCTCAACACAATGTTTACTCAAGAGAGAGAAACTCTAGTGGACTTCTTCGAAAATAAGCTGTTTATTCCTATTTGTGAAGCGCGTGGATGGTACACTGTCGGCGAAAACGGGATCAAAAAATACTGGTGTCCGAAAGTCGGGTTTAATCGTCTTACAATTCGAGATAATGACGAAGTTTTCCAAAATTTGTTTCAACTCTATCAGAAAGGAAGTCTTCCTATTGAAATCATTTATGAATTGTTCAACTTGGATGTTTCTGAAATAGAAGAAAAAATTTATAAAGATTTGTTCACGGTACGGGATGCAAGTTTCAATGAACTTATTCGTAATCTTCTTAGTGAAGCCGCAAGTAATCTCGGAGAAAAATCAAACTTTTCTGAAATCGTCGCGAAATATCTTAACCTTAAGATACAAGGACAGCCTCAAGAAGGAAATGGAGAAGGTGGAATACCAGACTTCTCTTCTCTTTTGGGAGGACAAGCGGGTGGTCAGGAATCGGGTGGTCAGGAAGCACCACAGACAAGTGATGAGTCCAATAAATTCCTTCAACAGGCTTTAGCCCCTGTACTGGGTGAATCCATAACGGAAACAGGGGTCCAAGAACCATCAAAGGAAGAACCGGAAGAAGAAAAATTAGATATTAATTCCATATCTGATGCCGTTGCGGAAGAATTACCTTCAGATGCTTCTCCTGAAGAAATTATCCAAAAACTGATTTCTAAAGAAAAGCAATGGGATGATTTAACCAAATACGAGCGTGAAGTCGTTATTGATGACTGTATCCGTGATTTACCTTCTGATGCAACACCACAACAGATTCTCGAACAGATCATTATTAAAGCTGGAGGATTGTAAGGAAATGAAAAAGAATTTTAGAAAGATAATTTTGGCGGCAATAGTAAGGAAATCAAAGGAGCTTACAGATGAAGAAATCCTTAGTCTTTATCATTCCGTTAAGGAAAAACTACAAGGTCAGCCGAAACCAGGAGACCAGGCGTTAACAGAAACGCCGGGACCAGAACCCATAGAGCAGACCAAAAGTGATGAATTACCTTCAGAAGAAGAAGAAAATACGACTTCGGAAGACAGCATTGACAGTCTCTTGAAAGAATTAGGGCTTGACGAAAAAGAAGAAGATTCAACTGACATCCCGAATACCGATAAAACAAATGAAGAAATTAAACAAGAAGAACCGCCGGTTCAGGAGACAAAAGCGTCTATCAAACAGCAACAAGTACCGGAGATTACAACGGGTCAAGATCCTTTTGTTACAAAATTAAGAGATGAGAAGACAGAAGCGATGATTGAAAAACTAACAGAAAGGCTTCTAAATCAAGATGAATTCAGTCCGGACAAATTCAAAACCGCAAGTCAGGGACAACAACTAAACAGGAAAGATAAGGATTTGATGGCTGATGGAATAACCAAACCCAAATATAGTGAAGGAAAAGGAATTCGTCCGCCAAGACTAGATGACAGAGACCCGAATGCCGTAAGATATAAGAAGAATGATGAAAATAGAGACAGTGATGTCGATTCAGACCCAGACCTGAAAACGGCGGCTGGGGAATTAAATTATTGGGCTCAATATATGAAATATCTTCCAGATTCCTTGGGAGGACGAGGAGGAGAATATTATGGTCTTGATATTCCAGTAGGTATAAAACCGCCTACAGTCGGAGATAAATTTGATCTTGGTAGGTCTGGAGTGGTTGTTCAAACAGTGATAAGTCCAGAAGATATGGAAAAGGGACGTGGAGGCCCTGTGGCTAGAGCTATGAGACAAAACGGTATTGCCTATCGCGTTAACTGCTTACCGGAAGGTCATAAATGGCTATAAAAGAAATAAGACGCAGAATGTGCTCAAACAGGATATTTAATATTTTTATCTTTGTTACTTTTCTGAATGTCTGCGGGTTTTGCCAACACTTATTTAAGGGTGATGGCAGTGATGAAGCCGGTTTTGTGCCGCCGCCTGTCAGAAAAGAGATTCCGCCTGCTCCCGCTAATATGGCTGGCGGTGAAACTCTGATTCCATATCCTCCACCTCCGGCAACGCCAGCGGCGAGAACAGAAAAGAAGATGCCGCCTAGGCCACCTGTTAGAATTATCAAGTTGAAGTCAGAACACGGAGAACAGGACTGGAACGCAAGGCCGAACGATGTGAATAATTTGCTGAAAAAACTTAAGAAAGATTGTGATGTGGATGGGGATTATGAATGCCTGTTCCTTTCAGAAATAAAGATTAGCCCGTTACCACACAAGAAAGAAGAGAATCAATAATGGACATAGAGCGCATAGCTATGAAGAACGAAAATAAAAGTGGATTTGTTTATTTAGCGACCAATCTTGTAAATGGGAAAAAATATGTCGGAATAACATCTAAAACGATTGAGAAGAGATGGATCGCGCATAAAAGAGCATCAAATCTCACAAATCCTTCTAGGTGTATTTTTCATAAAGCAATTAAGAAATATGGTTTCGAAAATTTTCTATTTGAAGAAATTGACCATTTTGACACTGAAAAAGAGGGTCAGGACAAAGAAATTAACTATATTTCAGAGTTGAAAACATTTTTCCCCGAAGGATATAATATGACTAAAGGAGGAGAAGGCATTTCGGGACATAGATTTAACCAGACAGAAGACACTAAACTGAAAATATCTAGGGCAATGTCTGGGGTAAAAAAGAGCGAATCCACAAGAGCCAAGATGAAAGTTGCCCAACAAAAAATAGCCCCTCTAAAAAGAGGAAGAGTTGTTTCTACAGAAACTAAAAGAAAAATTTCTTTAGGTTTATCTAAAAGCAACAAGAACTATGCTTTTACTCAAACGAAAGAATTTAGAAAAAAAATAAGCCAGTCCCTTAAAGGTAAAAAACAAACAAAAGAAGCTGTTGAAAGAAGGACAAAGACTTTAATCGGGAAGAAAAGATCCATAGAGTTTAAAATTCAATGTGAAGAAAGAAGACGCAAGCTTTTTGAAAAAAGACTTGCCGAAATGCCTGAAAATGTTTTTTGTTCAATTAAGCTAAAAATATCTTTAAAAGAATCTTTTGGGAAAATAGCAAACTTTATTTATAGGGAATATGCTTATTCGATAGATAAAAAAACAATAGAGAAAAGATTGGAGTATTTTCTGTGATTGATATAAACAAAATAGCCAAAAAAATCATATCTTCTACTGCCGAACAGGAAGTTGAAAGATTACTAAAAGAGTTTTTACCATCGACTAGATTTAATGGTCATGTATGGGCTGTTGGAGGATATGTTATTTCTTTTGATAATATTTAAATTATCAAAAACAGAGAATTAATATGGCTTCTGTCTATAAAATCCATCTTCCATCGATTTCCTTTTGTGGGATTGAATTCGGGCATTCAAGATGGAACTCTCATCTAAAGAATTGTAATATTTGTCGATCAGAATATCTTAAGTTCAAAGAAGAAGAAAGAAAAAGATTAAACAAAGAATGGGATCAAGTTTGTCAGTGTGGTTGTGGTCAAATCACATCTTATGGAAGAAGGTTTTGTTCTGGTCATCACAAAATATCGAAAGAAGAGATCAAGAGGATGAAGGAAAGAATGATTTCTGACAATCCTATGAAAAGAGAAACGTCCAAAGAAAAAATTTCTTTATTCTGGAAGGGTCGAAAAAGAGAAATGCAAACGGGAGATAATAATGTTTCTAAAAGACCAGACGTTCGCCAAAAAATTTCTGATAACAATCCGATGAGAAATGAAGAATTTAGAACCAAGCAAAAATTAGCTTGTAATACCGAAAAAGAAAAACATAGAAGATCAGAAGTTATGTCTAATCTTCATATGTGGGATGACAAAACAAGACTAGAAAGAAGAATAGAAACATATTCTCGCAATCTTTCAGAAGGGAAATACCACAACCGAAACAATTGGGAAACTGGTTGGTTCTTCAAAAAAGATGGCACGAGAGAATGGTATGATTCGTCTTATGAAAGAAATAAGATGAAAGAATACGAATCAGAAGGAATAATGTGGACAAAGAAGCACGGAATTAGAATCCCATATGTTAATTCTTCTGGGTTGAAAACGTATTATGTTCCAGATTTCCTTATCATAAGGAATGAAGTTAAAATTATTGAAGAAGTAAAGGGATGGATGTCTGAAGAAGTTGTAACAAAAGCGAAAGTAGCTATTGACTTTTGTAAGAAGAATGGATATTATTATCGCATTCTTCTCGGCAAAGAATTGAAAACTGTCACGGAACTGAGCTTCGAAGGGAAAGAACTCATGAACGAAAATCATAAATCGCCAGAAAAGGAGGTTGAAAAATTCTTTTTAAACTTTCTACGTTATACTGAATTTTCGCATCATACTTTTTCCGTCGGAGGATATGTTAGGGATAGTATTCTTAAAAATCTTCCCAAAGACCTAGACATAGTGATAGATATAAAAGGAGGCCCTGAAAAACTGACGAAACAACTTCATGCCTTGTTTTCAAAGGAAACGACAAACCCTATAAATATGGGAAATTATCCCATTTGGCAGATTACCTTTAAGGAAGATATTATTTTCGAAGGCGAAACATATAGGACAAAAGGTGCCGTCATTGAATTTGCCGAAACTATGAAGGAAAGCTATCCTGATCCTAACAGCAGACAGAGAAGTACGGAATTTGCGGATTTGGGAGAAGATGTAAAACGTCGCGACTTCACAACGAATATGATGATGAAAGATTTGAGTAACGGAGAATTCATAGACCTTACAGGCGTCAGCAAATCTGATATTCAAAAAGGGATTCTAAGAGGACATCCAGACGTTGATTTCAACAAGATTCTTAACCAAGATGCACTTCGTATGATTCGTCTTGTTCGCTTTATTTGTAAATACAATTGGACTGTACCTCTTTCTGTTTTGAAAGCGGTCAAGGCCAATTCTTCTAGGATTCAGACGATTTCAGAAGAAAGGATCAGAGATGAACTTATTAAGATCATGAAGCTAGGAAAACTTCAAAAGGCAATCAAATTCTTTGATTCAACAGGACTCTTAAAATACATCTTCCCTGAGATTGAATCTTTGAAGGGTGTTAAACAGAATGAAAAGTTTCAGGAAGGATGTAATTGTGTTTGTAAGAATTTCGTTCCTAAATGAGGAAGATGCCTACTAACATTCTTTTTGATATGTCTGTTCATAACAGAGGTGGTTATGAATTATGGATTAACTTTTCCAACTGAATGTAAGTTATGTGGCAAAACATATTCTTCTTTTAATGTCCTACGAACTCACATCAAAACTGTTCATAAAAATGATCTCAATTATTGTGACTATTTCTTAAAATTCTATGGGATAATAATTAAGAATATAGAGAAGAAAGAATTCCTTCATTTATGTAGACTGTGTGGAAAACAAACGAAGTCAATGTCTGGACTTGGTACACACCTCAAAAACTGTCACAAGGAAATTAAGTATGACGACTATATTAAGGAAAATTTTTCAATTGATCACCACGTTCATGAACACGAAAAAATTAGGTGTGAACTTTGTGGAAAAACATATATTAATCTCTGTCAACACTTAAGATGGAGACATAAAGACTTTAATAAAGAAGACTATGAAAAAGAATTCGGGAAAATTATCTTAAAGAAAGAATACTTAGATAGAAGTTCAGGCAAAGCTTATATCTTTTCTCAGAAGATGAAAGGTTTATCCCCACTTGAAAGATTTCAATATATTTTAGGACAAGAAAAGGGATTAGAAAGATATAAATCTTGGAGAAACAATATCTCGAAAATATACAAACTTGATTGGTTTGTTAAAAAGTACGGAAAAGAAATCGGAGAAAGGAAATATCAACAACGTTGTGATAAAATCAGAAAAGAAACAAATAAGAGAAAAATTTGGCTGAACCGAAATTTATCTCCATATTCTAAGATTTCTCAAATTCTTTTTCAAGAAATTTATAAAAACATATCAGTCAAGTATAAAAGAATTTATTTTGGAGAACTTAACCATGAATTTTCTTGTGGAACTAATAGAAATTTTGATTTCGTTATAGAAGATATAAAGAAGGTGATCGAGTTTAATGGAGACAAATTTCACGTCAATCCAAACTTAACCGAAGACCAGAAACGGAAATGGAAACAGGTATATACTAACAGAACAGCGTCTGAAGTCGAAACCATCGATAGCAATAAAATAAAAAATGCCAAAGAAAAAGGATACGAATTTTTGATTATATGGGAAAGTGATTATAAGGAAGATAAAGACACCGTTTTGAAAAGATGTTTGGAATTTATTGGAGAATAGATTATGAATCCATCAGATTATTGTTTGAGAGATAGTTATTGCAAAAATTGTCGAAAGTTTAATACTTCACAGTGTCATCCAGATGTCGTTGTATTGAAACAAGGCGATTCTTTAAAACACACAATGATGGTTTTGCAGAATTCAAAGCCTGGTATTGAAAACCAATTGGCTGCGCTTCTTCACGATGCTGGTAAAGCATCTACAACCGAACTTATTGACGGTGCCATTCACAGTTACGGCCATGAAAAGGTAAGCGGAGAAATAGCAGAAGCCGTTTGCCGTAGACTTAAATTTGATACGGATGTTATTCGCAATGTCAGAAAAATCGTAGAAAACCATATGCGCCCACACGCGCTGCATGACGCAGGAACAGCCGGAATACGTAAATTTATTCGTGAAGTAGGGGAAGAACTTGTAGATGCTGTGGTTGATTTGGCAGCCGCCGATGAACAGGGTAAGATACCGAAAGGCAATAATATTCCTTCTATTCGTGAAAAGATAGAAAAAGTGAAAGCGATCAAACCCGTCACGAAGAACGATTCCATCTTAGACGGACTTGAAATTATGAAGATATTGGATATTAAACCTGGACCCAAAATCAAAGAAGTAATGTCTTTCCTTGAAGAGAAGGGAGACGAATGGATTGAAAAAGGTAAAGTCCTTGATAAGGAAACAGCGATGAATCTTATCTTAGAAAAGTTCAAAGGAGTTTAAAAATGGAAGATAATATGGAAGTGGTTGAAAGAACAGATGAAAATGTCGCGAGTTTATGGAAAACATACGCTGAAATGCTAAAAGACGCAGATGTTTTCAATGCAGTCAATGTTCCTCAACAGGCGGCAAAGGACAGAATGATAGAAATTCTTACACAGGCGATGTATCCATACCTTGAAGAATATGCGCAATGTGTTGGTGTTTTTGAACAGGGGACGGAATAGTTTTTGATATTCCTGTCTGTTTTTAGATAAACAGTGAGGATATTGGAATGCAAACAATAATCAAGACCAGAGAAATAGATCATAGTCAACTTACAAATCCTAGTCGTCTGTACTGGGAACCTGGTAAAAGGGATGTAGATTCCGATATCAGAGAAGGAAACATATATAGAAATTTCCATATACCTAGTCCGAACCCGGTGGCAGAAACGTTGTCAAGGAACGGATATGGGAATATTCATGTCTGTATTGACAATGGAACAGGAGTTTCAACAGCCCAAAGCATTCCTGCACCTGTAATCACGAAAACTTCCACTATCACTATTGTAGAAACCGGGGTACAAGGAACTCATGTTCTTAAAGAAACGGAATTAATCAATGTCAATGATGTTGCCAAAACAGCAGGCGGATGGGCTTTTGAAGAAGAACCGTAAACTTGTTCTTGGGTTTTTTTGTTTTGTTTTAACGGCATTTTTTTGTCAATCCCAGACAAGATCCTTCCCCATTCAAAACGGAAAACTAAGAAATGATTTAGATGCGGATTACAATGTCGTTACGAATTTGAAAGCGATTTCTTTTCTAGATAACGGCAGTAATGTATATATAAACGCATCTAACTTCTTATATTTATTTGAAGGATTATCTAAAAAGCTTATCAACATAGATGGAAGTTATGAATTCCTTGTGGTTAGCAATGCCAGACCTTATATGGTTACAACGAACGGAATGAAAGAAGTCACTCTTCAGGGAGATACTTCTTTTATCCGACAATACGAACCAGAAGCATTTATTTCCAATCTCACCGTGAACGGGACTCTATGGGTGGAAATGAACCAGAACATAGATACCAATGATTATTCCGTAATGTTTTCAAGTCTTACGAACGGAAGCATTTCAACGCTGAAAGCAGAAAATGTAATCCTTGGGAATTACAGACTTGATTGGAATACTATGGTTAATTTTTCATGGTCAAATACAGTACCCGTGAACATGACGGTGACGAATGACGCATATACGTCAGCAACGGAATTGACGGTAAATGAATGGACCTATTGTGTCAGGCATAACGGAAAGGTTAAATCGGGTAAGGTATATTTCAGCGTAAGGGACACCCAAGAATTGGGTTCTAAAATAATAGGGAATAATCCTATAGAGGAAATTTACGCAGTAGATACGGAGATGCTTGATCGGGATATCGATATCGTTACATATGGACATAAGGTTCAGATCATTACATCAGGAGCGGGAAATTGGTCCTTCTACGGTTTTAGCAGGGGGATGAAAGAATGAAAACAAAGATATATCTTTCGGAATCCCAATATCATGCCCTTGAAAAAAAGGACGCAGATACTGTTTATGAGACCGAAGTCAGAACGTATATCGGAGAGAATCGTGTTATAACCCAAAAAGAAGAAGATATTACAGAACTTTCTGCATTAAAAATAGGGAAGTATGTCTTTCAAGTCAACAATGAATCCGGCGTGTTGGAAATTCATGACACGAAAACAGATGATTTCTATGAACTGACAACGAACTTATCATAGGTAAAATAAGAATGAACGTAAACGGATATATGCCTGAACTTTCCTATTATCCAAAACTAGGAACGATAAAACGATCAAGCGGTAAAGGATGTCTAAATTGTATGAGAAGGAAGAACTGTACTGAATTTTATTATCTCGTCAGATTTCAGGGTATAGAAACGATTACACAGGATTTCGGAACCAGTTGCACCGCGTACTCCGAAAATCCGGAAGATAAAAGAGATCCAAAAGGAGAAGGCGAAATCTATCAAAACTGGAAAATGAATACGGATGGGATTGCACAGGAAGCCACTCAAAACGGAGAAACTAGGGTATGAGAAGATTCAAACATATGCTTACCGACGGGACTAGCCCGTTGATCAAAGATGGATTTTCTCTTGGATCTCTTGACAACGTAAAAGTGATTTCAGAGGAAGGGGAAACACAGACGCTATCAGAATATCTCGTATTGATTTCCGCATTGGCTGGAAGGGCGGCAGGCGCAGAATCTGACAACCGCATATCCGCGTTGGAAGAAATCCTTGATGTGCCGACTGTTGAATCTGATAATAAAGTCAGCATTACGATTCCAAACATCTTGACTCTCACTGAAAATCTTTCTTTGGTAAAACCTTCAGGTAGTAAGTGGATCGCTAGGTTTTACTTATCTTTTATTAATGAAGCGAGTCTTGCCTGGGAAGGAGAATCTCCTTTCATTTCAGGTTTAGCAGGAAATAAGAAGAATGTAGAAGTTATCAAATTCAGTGAAGGAAACTTTTACGTATCCATAAGGGAGATTTGACAATGCCAGCAACGTATCAAGACAATATATTCCTTCAGGAAATGAGAAAACTTGGTCTTTCAAGAGCTTATTCCACAACAAAGAACAAACTCCCGTTGAAAAAATTTGTTCAACAAGCATACGGACGCAAGAAAATTCCGTTTTCTCTTGAACTTCGGCTTACTCTCAGGGATGCCGCTCTCTCAAAAAAAGCAGTGGAAATAACATATAGGAAAATCACAACGGCGGAACTAAAAAGGTATATTATTGAACCGTATAGCTATCGCTATTTAAGGTTAAAAGTTGGAATTAGAAAAATGCTCTTCGGATGGGATATGAAGGAAAAAAAAATAAAGTCATTTTCTCTTTCTAATATAACTGAAATAAAACCTACGGAAAAGAAATTCTCTCCTAAATTCCCGATAGAGATAGGAAGATTTATTTCACAAACAAAAACGGTTATCAGATAATTTTTGATAATCTAGATAAAGTATAGTCGAAATAAGAGGTGTAATATGGTAGAAAGAAGGTCTTCCGTTGATAGATTCCTAAAGAAATTTTCAGATACTCTGGGTTTCGGAGTCAATGATTTGGTAAGTTACGCGCCGACAGGACATAAGGTGATCGGGATAGTTGTAGATTTAGACCCAAAGATAAGAAAAATCTACGTGGACTGGGGCGGTTGCGGAAACATCCATCAGCATGATCCAGAAGAACTACAGATTACGATGCTTCAGGAAAAATCAGTTAAAAATAAGATGGCAGACGTTAAGATAAAGAAAATTACGGCTTCAATGGTCGGTGACGTTTCTACTACGGATTTTATTGACCCGGTGACAGCGGACCTGTTGAACAAACAATTTGCAGCGGAACTTTCCAATTCGGCGTTTTACCGTTGCTGTGCGTCTTGGTTCGGTAATAACGGTTATCCCGGCTTCGAAAAATATTTCCTTCGTCAGGGAGACGGAGAAGCTGAACATGCGATGAAGATATACACATTCCTTTCTGAAGCAAGCGTCCGTGTCGCTTTCCCTGTCATAAATGACCAGCAGATTGCCACAGATTTGAAAACCATCATCAAACAGACATTAGTGAAAGAAACAGAAACGACAAAAAATTGGCAGATTATTTCAAAGTCCGCTGAAACTGGGAATAACGTGGCAGTCATAGAACTTTGTCAATGGTTCATGAAAGAACAAATGGAAGAAGAATCCAGTATAACAACCCTCTATCAGAAGACTATGAATATTCCCCTTAGTGGCGGTTTGGAAACGATAGATATGCTTCTGAGAGAGAATGACCCTATCATTAAGTAAAAAAGGAAAAGAAATGAATATTTGTCAAAAACTTATTTTTATCGCCAAATTGATTCAAGCTGATACAAAATATGAGTATGATCCAAATCATGGAAATAAACCATTAGGAAAAGACTGGGGATGGACAAATGCCAGTTGGTCTAATGATCAGGACTATATCTGGGACCCGGAACATAAGAAAAATCCAGGAAGCGGTTATAGGCGTACAGATAAGGGTTGGTCTAAATCAGACGGAGAAGGGAACATTACAGAAATGAAACAGGAAAAAAAGATTATTAATCCTGTCAAACCCACAGAAGAAGTTAAACTTCAAGAGAAGGAAAAACCGACTTATGTAAATCTCTTTAAAAAGAGCAAATCTCCGGAGATGAAGTCCGCAATTTCTATCCTCAGAAAGAAAAACAAGGGTTCAATCCTTGATGATAAGGCAATACTTGAAATTCTTCAAGACCCGATTAACTTGGAGGATCTAAGCCACAAGGAAAAAGCCGCGATGGTTGAATTCTTCGAGATGAAGCAGAAGCTTTGGATAGAAGCTATGGAATCTGCTGATCCTCAATCAGAGGGACATGCCGTGGTAAAACAGGGAATTAAGAATATAGAAGAAATCATTTCTAAACTTTCAACTTCCGAAGGAATTGAGAAAACTCCACAACCATCTGAAGTCACATCAAGGCTTTTTAAAGAACCCGGAATGGTAAGTCCCGCCGACAAGCCGAAAGTTATTCAGACGTATAAAAACTGGCTTGCCGTCAACAAAGACAAAGAAGACAAAGACACACAAGCTATGGTTTCTGATGCTAGACTTGCGATCAAGATGCTGGAAGGCCCACGTTTCAAAAAAGCGGACCCGAAGCTTTCAGGAAACCTTATGTATCTTGTTAAGGATAATGATTTAGGAGACGAACTCCAAGAACTCGCTGGTTTTAAGGAAACTATCAAGAATCATCCTCAAATGTCTAACAAGGAATACAGAGACCGAATAAACCAAGGGATACGTTTGCCAAGAAGTCAAGCTCAGCTTAAACAGGCTTTCATTACGAATATGAACCCGATGAATTACCCGGACATGCAGGCTTTCCAAGCCGCGAAACAAAGGGTTCAGAAAATGGATATCAATGATTTCGGCAAGCTTTTGGCAAGCCTTAATTCAGAGGAAGAAGAAAATATCTAAGTTTTTCACCATTCCGGTAAAAATAAGGAATAACAAATGTACTTCTGTAAATCTCCGAGAATATATGTTCTAACCCGCAGAGAACGAAATACAGGAATCTATGTTTGTCCTTGGTGCGGTAAAACATTAAAAAAAGAGCCTCTTTCTAAATCTGAGAAACTTTTTAAATGTAGGTCTTGTCGCTTCAAAATAACAGGGAGAGATATCGTGAAGGAATACCCAAATAGGAAAATAAACATTGACATTGAAATAAAGAAGATTGCAAAGGTCATTGTTTCAGAAACAAAAGAAGAAAAAGACCCTTTTGTCTTCGCTAAAAGCAAAGCCCATCAAATTTTTGAAAAAGCTAAAAAAGTAGACAACAACGTTTCTCAATGGGAAATCACGACAGAAAAGCAATCACCAGAATCATACAAGTTCAATGCATCCCCGCGAAAATCCGGAAATGATGCTGTCATTGCTATCGAAGTTACCAAAAGAATCCAAAAAAATTTTGGAAAAGACATTGATTCTGTCTTCTTTTCTATTTTAGTAAACGGTGGAAAAGAAGATTTTAGTATGCAGACTTCCAATATTTCTTCTGTAAAATCTCTTTTCGACAAAATTTTGAGGAAAGATTTCACGGAATTTTTTTCTACGAAATCTAAAAATAAGATGAAGGAAGTTAAAGAATTTATCAAGTCCAAGTTTCGTCTTACCCCAGATGAAGAAGACGAAAACAGTCTTTCTTATTCCACAAGAGATCATGGAGATATCGGGGAAGAAACACCTGGCAAGGAAGATATAGAGTTTATCAAGGCAGTTACCAGAGAAACCAAATCGAAATTCCAGGATTTGAAATTCCAACCTGAAATAATCGATGAATGGGTTAATCTGACAATTAAATTTTGATAACGTATTTCATTGCTAAAGCATGAGGTTATTCAAAAATGAGCAACATTCCAAGACATTTATCAGTTTCTAATAGGGAAACCCTTCTTAACACAGGGAGAGACATTCCCGTTACTAATGTCAAAATTCTCCAAGATCCACAAAACGAATGGAAGAAGATTTGCTATGGAAAATCCAGAGTCGCCCATAGCATTGAAGTTGATTGGAAACGCTTCAATTTGAATGACTATATTTTTACACATGATTCCATCGTGTCTAGTGTAGAAACAGAAGCCAATGGATATTACATCAAGCCCGTATGTTCTAAAATTGTCAATCTTAACGGGAATGCTTGGACAAACGCAGTACTCCTAGCCACTTTCAGAACATTTGTAGGAGGCTATAATTTCCAAGAACATATACAAATTCCAAGCCAAAGCAAGGGTACTATTCTTGATGCCGTTCTTCGTCCTTTTCAATATAGGGATGAAAAGGGAAATATTGCCAATGTCTATATTTGTGACATTCTCGTTGCTACAAGTAAATGCAATTGGGATTTGGTTCAGGATATTCAGACCGGTAAATTAAGAACACTTTCGATGGGAACTCAGTGCCGCCAGATCCAATGTAGCCGGTGTGGTAAAATTTTCGCTGATGATGAAGAAAGTTGCGATCATATCAAGTATGAACTTGGCCAGACGTTTATAGATGAAAACGGAATAGAACGCGTAATCGCCGAACTCTGTGGATGCAGCTATTGGGATGACGTGAAAAAGGAATGGATTGGAGATCCTGAATCCAACACCTTCATTGAAGCCAGTTGGGTTAAGCACCCGGCGTATGTCGGTGCGGTTGTCAATCATTTCATTAATCCTAAGAATGTAGATCCTTCAGCCTTCCGTGCAGCGAGTATTGAAAACGCAATTCAGAGCCTTTTCAATGTCAGGGTAGCGGATAGATACGGAAGAATAGCAAGAAGCATCTTGACTCAGGAAAAAGATGTTTTGAAAAGACAACAGATGATTGATAACATCATTCGTGGCAAATAAGGAGTGGTCATGCAAAAAGAACTTACAAGAATTTCAAAATTGATTTTGTCTGATTATCGTTACGATCCCAATCATGAAAATAAACCGAAGGGTTCGGGTTGGTTAAGAACGGAAAGAGGATGGACTAACGTATTTCACAAGACACCGAAGTCCCAAAATCCAGACAAGACAGAACATAAATCTGATATTCCTGAAATCAAAGTCAAAAAACCCCCTGTCCCTCAGATTTCAGAAAACAAGAAAAGACTTACTGCTTTCTTGGAACAGGCAGACCGTAGAGGTTTAGTAGACCGGGATACAGATGGAAAAGCTGTTGTCGAACAGAAGGATATCGACAGAATAAATTCAATGGTTTTTAAGGCAAAGGGGAATGAAGATAAGGTAAGGATGTATGTTAAAAATATGTCAGGTGCCATTACTGACCCCAAGAAAGATATTCGTAGAGGACTTGCCGCCTTCCACGGACTGAAAGATGAATTCGGTAAAGAATTCGCTTGGGAAATGGCATCGGTCTTCATCGGAAATGGATTAAGTCTATAGACTTAATTTACAAAATCCTTGATTTCAAATCAACTTACGGATTTCACAATAAGATGTAATTAGTTCTAATTCAACTAGTTGCATCTTTTTGTTTTTGCGTAAATAGGGGAAAACTTACTTTTTTTGATAAATATTCACTAGGTTGTAGTGTAATTGTAGGAAATTACACTAGCGACAAACCCTGTCGGGGAGTCGCGGACGTAAAAAGAACGGGCAATCCCCGAAAAGGAGAACAACAATGTCACTCAAACGCTTGGCCGAAGCAATGGAAGGTATCGCCGACGAAGCAGAATCAAAGGAACTTGATCAGGTTCTTTCTGACTTCGGTGGTGATGAAGATAAGGCAGTTCCTGCTGCTGTTTCAACAGAAGACGAAGATGAAGCGATTGTCGCACGTCTTGCATCTGCTACTGATGATTTTGAAATTTCTGGAATCAATTCTGGAGATGAAGATGAATTTTCTCAAGTACAGACCAACGGTCTTGGAAGGGAAGATAAAGCTGATTATGGTACTGTCGCGGAAGCCGCAAAGAAGTTTGCGTTCTGCGCACGCAAACTTGCAAGTCTTGAAGAAGAAGCAAAGAAAGATCCTAACGGAAAGAAATATATGTCCGCAATCGCCGCGATGACACGTATCCTCACACGTAAAGCTTCTGCTCTCAGAATCGCCGTTTCTGATAAGACTCCTTTTAGCGGAGACCTCGGGCATGACGGAACAAGGGATGAAGCAGAATACGGAGAATATGATGCCGTCAAGCCAGCTATGGATGCTGAAATACAGAGTACCTCAGCGCCTTGGAAAACAGACAAACATGATGAACTTGGTTTAGGAATACCAAAACCAGAAGCAGAAGTGACCCGTGAAGCAAGTTCCAGAGTCGCGGCCAATCAGTCCATCCGTTTAGCTGTCTGTCTCCTTGGTTCAAAAGCTCCTGAAGACATGATTCAGGCACAGGCCGGTGAATTCTTCGCGCAGATGAAACTCGCAAGTATCGAACGCGCTATTAAGCGTGTTGCGGAAACAGAAACTCTTTATTCCCCTGAAACCACAGCCGTCAACCCAGAAGTCGTTCCTTCAGGTCCGGTTACTACTGTCGAAGATTCCGCTAAGGAACTCAGCGCGTCAACAGAAGAAATTCCTTGCGAAAAGAAAGAAGAAGAAGTCCCGGCAGTGACTCCTGTTGCTTCTTCGGAACTCCCGGCTCCGGAAGAAAAGAAGGATGAAGAATTTACGGAAGACGAAAAGAAGGAAATTGACGGAATGACCGCCGCAATTGTTGCTCGTCAGGCTAAAATGCGTGAAGCCGCAATTGCCAAGGCGAAGGCTTTGATTGCCGCTGAAGTTCCTGTCGCAGATCCTGTAGCAGATCCTGTCGTAGAAGACAAATCTAGCGAAGTTTCTGTTGAAAAACCTGAAACGGATGAAATCGCAGAAGCCGTAGCTCCTGTTACTGCGACCGAATCAGTTCCTGAAGCACCTGTGGAAGAGGAAGAACTTGACTTTTCAACAGGAAGCAATGAAGAGGCGACTAGCATCCCTGAATTGGAAGCATGCATTGAAATTCCTAAAACAGAAGTTAAGCCGGTCATCGCTTCTAAAACTGAAGCTAAACCTAAATTCGCGCAGACGCTCGGCGGAACTCCACGTTTGGCATCTGTCAAAAAAAGCGGTCTTGAAATTCTTGAAAACCTCTGGGTAAAGCCGGGTGAAGAATTCTTCGGTTAAGATAACCTTATGGGCGGGTACTTTCATACCCGTCATGATTTAAACGGAAGTTTCCGTTTGTAGGATTTACAAGCCTTATCGGCTTGTATTGGCAACGTGGCTAAGTGGCTTCGTTGGGAAAACAAAACAAAGGAGATAACGATATGTTACAGTATCTTATTCGTTCACAGAATGATGCTATCAAGGTATTGGCCGCATCCTGCTTCACAAAGCAGAATTATGCATCCGATTACGTTAATGATACCATCTCAAACATCACACCTAACGGTGTGTTGGGCGGTTCCGTTGCTGCATTGAGCGCGGATTACATGGTTGTTGCCGGTAACGGCGTAAATACCCCTATTGGTCTATTCGTCAATGACGCGGCCGGTATCGCGTGGGAAAATAATCAGGCAAGGGCTTCAAACAAACTCACCATCGCTAAAGGTCTTCCTTCAGTTGAAGTTGATGTTTATGAAACTCACGACATTTATGGTAGCGAAATTACCTATGTGATCGGGGACAAGCTTTATTGCTCAGCAAACGGTTTCCTCACCAATGAGGAAAGTGCAGAAGGTACGGTTATCGGTATCCTCACAAAGGTTCCGGTTCTTCCAGGCAGCCCGGCAATGGGCGTCGATTTGCGCATCTAAGGCACTAACCTAAAGGAGTAAAAAAATGGATATCTCAACAGCTTCAAAGTATCAGACCATCGCTAAGTACATCAAAACAGGCGAAGGTCGTTCCCGTATCGCGGCAAGCTTCACACAGCCCCTGCGTCAGCGTCGTGACTATCAGAGTGTCGGTCGTAGAGCCTTCTACGTCGAACAGCTTCTTGACGGCCAGCTCCCGATCTGGGATAAGGATGCGAACGTAACAGCATTCGTCATCGGTGCGGAAGGTCAAAACATTCAGTGCGTTCAGAAACCGCCGCGTGTTTTCTTCGACTTGTTCGAAATCGCCAGCAATCCTGAAATTTCCATCACAACGATCCGTGAAAAACGCTTCGATGTTTTGGAACGTTCCCTTGACCTCGCCCGTAGCGCGATCATGGCACAGGAAGACCGCTATGTGTTCGCCACAATGGACGCTTTGGCGGCATCTGCTACCAACCCGAATCCGGTTATCCAGGTCACTGGTAACTTGACTTCAAACGTTTTGATTGACGCGAAAGCGGCTGTCGAACGTAACGATATCAGGGTAGCGAATATCTTCATGAACGCAAAGGATTATAATGATCTTTTGAAGTTCGACCGTGACACCCTCAGCCCTGAGTACCAGACTCAGTTGCTCAAGAACGGCCTCATGGCCAATATCTGGGGAATCAACATCATCGTCAGCCGTATCGTCGCCGAAGGCGATGTCTATGTCTGCGGTGAACCGGAATTCTTCGGACGTATCCCCGTTCGTCAGGACCTCACCGTCCTTTCAGCGGATGACCCTCGTAACCGCATGGTCGGCTTCTCGGTCTTCGAAATGATCGGTTGCGGCTTGTGGAATCCGTTGGCGATGAGCAAGATTCAGATTACCCGCGTGTAAACCACGTAAGTAGTTTGATTTGAACAACTTGTGAAGCCCGCTGGGAATAAAAACCCAGCGGGTTTCTTCTTTTTTGTCTTAAGGAGATTCATTCACTTTATCGATAATAGAGACATAGAAACTTTCTTCTTTACACAATCATTCCTCGGTTCGGTTAGATTCCGATATTTTTCAATATCCATTTCTATTATTATAAAAATAAAGGAATCCGTCCGAAGTATGAAAATAAATATAGAAGAATTGAGAAGGCTTTATGTTTTAGAAGGTCTGACAGATGCGGAAATCGGTAAACGTTTCAGTGTTTCAGATGTGTGTGTAAGCCAATACCGGAAGAAGGCGGGAATCCCCACCGTAAGTCATCGGGATAAAATTTCCAAACAGGCAATAGAAAACGGTTTGACGGATATCCAAAAAATTGATAAAACGGAATTAGAAACCATGTATCTTAAACACGGAGAAAGAAAACTCGGGGAGATATTCGGGTGTAGCAAGCAATTGATAAAAACAAGGCTTATGGAATTGGGAATCAACCCTCTATCCAAGACCGACAGGATTCTTAAAACCTGCCCACTTCAATTTACAGACTTGCAGAAAGATATTCTTTACGGATCTCTTTTAGGTGACGGAAGCCTTACGACGGTTGGAAATTCCGCAAGATTTAGAGAATGTCATTGCATGGCGCAGAAAGCTTATCTAGAATACAAACACTCAGTCCTTAACCCGTTTTCCAAACCGATAGGAAGGGCTGACAAAGAAATGCCTAGCGGATATGTAAGTAGGGGCTTCTATTTCAACACCTGTTTTCATCCTCTGTTTCTGGGTTTCTACGACCGGTTTTACAAAGACGGAGAAAAGATATTACCTATTGACTTTGAAGTTGTTTTTAACCCGAGGATACTTGCTGTCTGGTATATGGATGACGGACACCTAGAAGGATTTGAAGGCCGTGGAAGGGTTCAGATATCTTCTTGTTTTAGGGAAGCAGACATCGCAAGGATTCTCTTTGTCCTGAATGAAATGGGATTGGAAGCCGATAGCAGTTTTTATCCCAATTCCACGAAAGGGATTAACATCATACGGATCAAGAATGTTGATCTATTCTTTTCAATGACCAAGAATCTTATCCATTCTGATTTTCAATACAAGATTCCAGAACGCTTAGGAGGGAAATGGAAAGACAAGATTTTAGAAACTGATGTGGAATCATGGTTTTATTTTCTGAGGGATAACGGAATGTCATATCCCATTCTTTCGACAGAAGCTTTTCAGAAAGATATGCTGGGATTACAGTCTTCACAAGTACGCATGGAAGATAATCTATTGGATTGCCCTAGTGTTTCAGGATCTAAAACCTGCCTGTCGGTTTTCAAGAATATCTATATCGCAAAGAGAAAAGGCAAGAAATCTGCGACAGATGTTTTTGAAGACGACAAACTCTTAAGGCACTGTTTAAGTGACTGTATCAAGTTTTACGGAAAAATTACAGAAACGAATCTAAGACAAGAACTCCGTAGTTTCGGCGGTGTCAACAACTTCAAGCCGGTATTGGCTAAATACATCTACGACACTTATTGCCCACCAAACGGAAAAGTTCTAGATCCTTGTAGCGGATGGGGAGGACGGCTTTGTGGATTTATGGCGTCAAAAGCCAGACAGTATACTGGTGTCGATGTCGAATCTGAAAGCATCAAAAATCTCAAACAATTGTTTAAGAAGATGAACCCGGTTTTCCCTGGCAAAGAATTCAGATGTCAAGAAACCAGTTTTACTGAATTCAAAGACAAAGGATATGATTTGGTTTTTACCAGCCCTCCATATTTTGATGCCGAACACTACGGAGAAAGCAGGAATCAGAGTCAGGTAAGGTTTCCTACATATGATTTATGGCTGACGGGTTTTCTGAAAGACATGATAGACAGGTCTTGGAATTCTCTAAATCCAGATGGAAGAATTATTTTGAATGTACCGGCTAGATGTAAGTTTCAGATATATGAAGATGTGAAAGTTTTTATGCCTGTTGAAAAAGAACTTCGGATTAAGACAAACGGCAGATACGGAAGTCCATCAGGATTCGAATGGCTCTTGATTTCTTTTTCTAAATGCTATTGACAACTAGAGATGATTGTGCTATATTGACGGCATTGAAAGAAAGAAAGGCCGTCATCATGCAAGAACTTCAAGACACGATCAACGCTATGGTTTCCGCCACTATCATTAAAGCTAATCAGAAACTCATGAACCTCGGAAGTTCACAACAAATTCCGATCCAAGTCCCCGTCATTTATTTCGAGAGGGAATCTCACACTTTTGCAATTGCCATTCGTGAAGCATCAGGAAAAATGTACATTAAATTCAATCTTCGCAATGCGCAATTGAATCCACATCTTATTCCGGAAGTCATCAGTCATGAGGTTAGTCATCTTGCTTGTTTTCTCGTCGGACACAAAGGTCATGACTATTTCTGGTCAATTTTTGATCGTAGCATCGGCGGAAAAGGAGAAACTCATATAAAGGGTGTTCGGCATGAGAACCTTTATAAATACAGTTGCGGATGTCAGATTCATGACGTTTCTAAACGCAAACACAATATGATTCAGAATGATTCTGTCGTTTATATCTGCAAACGATGCAAGAGACCTTTGGTGTTTGTGATGACGCCTGAAGAATCAAAGAAGCTGGCAAATCAAGAAAAGGTGGCTATTTGTGCTTAACGGAATGAAAATCAGCAAAGCAAGGAAAGCGTGTTTTAAGATCATGCATACCGCGAACGATAAAAGTCTATATTCTGACTTAGGATGGAACGGTCCCCATCAGATTATGGATGCAATGTCGAAAGCAGGATTGGACTTTAATCTTGTTGAAGCAAAATATTTTAACGAAGACAAGGCTAAAATTTGGAGGATGAAAATAAATTTTATCAATGATAAGGGTGTTGAAAAGTTCTTTAATGCAGATATTACAGCATTTTGTGCCGGCACAGTTGAATATCCTTGGAAACAATATGATATCACGATAACTGTTTTTTGAAAAAACATATCTTTTATTCTATTTATGATTTGACGCGGGGTTGCAGGATGGTCCTGTAATTCCAATGTGTCTAGGAGAAAAGAAATGAAGAACATAGTAGCAGGTATCGTAGGGTTGCTTGCAATCGCAGCTCTAGTCGGTGGTTGTACATTGACACTCGCACAAGAAAAGGCTATCGCCAAACAGTTGGGAATAGCATCCGCCGTGACATGGATCGGTCTCGATAATCCGGATCAAGAAGATGTTCAGGTCGCGAAGACCGTTTCCGGGTATATTGCAACGGCATGTCAGGGAGTAGGAAGCAATTCGACTTATTACGCAGAAATCTATCCGTTGACAGAAGAATATATCATCAAGTCTGTCGCAACAAACAAACAGCCAGTCGCCAAGCTTGCGGCGGCGTACCTTCTTACAGGCATCGATACGGTTCTCGCGATGAATCCGACATGGAAGGAAAATCAAGACAAAGTGACACAGATCGCTTCTAGTTATTGCGAAGGATTTTCTTCCGGTCTTAACATGAGCGCAATTGATCCTGTTTACAAGGCCGCTACACAGCAGATTCCTGTGCGTTGCGCATATCGTCACGTACGGTAATTCAAGTATAGTCGCCGACAGAGAACAAAGAAGACCGCATGGGAAAACCTATGCGGTTTTTTTGATAAATTCTTTAAAAGAGTAACGTTATGATGATATGGATAAATGTCTATATCGTCATTTTAGGATTAAAATGTCAGACATGGAAAATCTTTTAGTTAGGATCGCGAAACTACTTCTTGCTGAAAGCAAGTGGGTAAAATTTAATTCCAAATCGCATAAACAGGGATGGAAGAGGAAAAAATCTGAAGGAGGGTATGAATACCGTTATCAAGACAATGATCCGAATACGGAAAAAGGAGAAAATGGCGGGAAATCGACAGAAGATAAAATGACATTATCTTTGGGAGATGTCGTGAACCATCCTTTCTATAACGCGAAGAATAACTTTTTAGTGATTTGGGAAAACCCACAAAAAATAAGCAAAGGAAAATACCGAATCGATACAAGCTTTTACGGAAATCCGCAGACATGGGAAGCAGAAACACAAGAATATGAAGGCGGGCCTTTGGGATTTAAGAACAAACTCTTGATTCAGGAACTTTACAAAAAAGCCGGGATTTCCATTGGTTCGACCTATCTTTCAGATGTCAAAAACAAACCGGCGATTTATACACTAAAGGAAGGAACTAATCTTGATCCAAAAACGAAAGGTGAAGTTTTACTCATAAATGCTCCTGAATTTTTGAAGGGTTTCGTTATGGACGCTCTTCTTGGAAACAAAAATGTTCTAGGAGATAACTACGAAAACATTGAAATTTCTGAAGATTCAAAAATTATCAGGACAGGAAATAGGAATGCTTTGCTTTTTAATGAAGGTGGAATCAATGGGCTTTCAGATGAAGTAACCGAAATCAAAGATTTCAGGGACACAAGGAAATATCCGCAACTGGCTAAGTTATATTCAAACATCAGCGAAAAAGACATCTTATCCCAGATTTCGAAGACTCTTAAGCTTTTAGATGAAAAAACATTAATGTATTTGGTCAGAAGTGTTTTCCCCAAACCAGAAGAAGACCAAATTGCCAATTCTATAATTGACAAACTTTCTAAAAGAAGAAATTCACTTCTTAATTTCGCAAAAGAAAAAGCCATTGAACTTGTTCAGGAAAACGTCCTTAAAAGGAAGGAAAAGTATATCGTCGGACCTGGAATGGTCAAAGAACCAGCCGTGATGTCAAATAAAGAAAGAAATGCCATTTATGAATATACGGGGGTAGACTATCAAAAAATTAACAAATATTTACGAGGAGAAACCACCGAAGATTCTGTTTTTTCACCAGAACTAAAGGGGAAAAGCAGTCTTCTTGTACATGCACTAAGGAAGCTTCCTGCTTTTAAAGGTACTGTTTATCGCGGTACGGAATTAGACGACCCGAGCATATTGACGATAATGACGATGAAACCTGGAGACCTAATTTACATGAAATCCTTTACTTCTTCTAGTATATCAAAGGATAAAGCGAAAGGTTTCAGTGCGGATGTTTTGTTTGAGATAGAAACAACAACAGGGAGAGATGTTTCTCATATAAGCGAATATCCTACAGAAGAAGAAGTCATCCTATCTCCTGATACTAGATACGAAATTACTGAAATTTCATATCAGGATCAGATGATAAATGTCAAGTTGAAGGAACTTCTTCCTACCGAACATAAGAAAAAGATGCCTATTAACATCAGAAACAAAAGGGAAATTAATCCTGAGGAAATCAGGAAATTCCTTCTGAGCAATCCGAAGCTTTCCACGAAGCAACGGGAAAGGATTCTCAAACTTTCCTTAGAAGAATTGAAGAAGGTTCTTGTCGCTATCCTTTCAAAAAAGAATGGGAAATCTGAAAACACAGATCAAGAAGAACCTGCTGGTAAATTCATGGAAATCTTCATCTAGTGTCATGCTTGACAAATCAACCGTCTTGTGTTATTCTTTGTTCATAACCTAAAGAAAGAAGGCGAAAGATGTGGATTTGCAGCAAGTTTGGTTTCTACAGCATTGTTTTCAAAGAAGGAAGCTATCAGGTTCGTGCAAGAGAAAAGAAGGATCTTGTGAATCTTATTACCGTCTGTGGATTTCATGGCAAAGAGATATGTGAATTTAAGATGTCTGATTATCAGTATCGTGTCTTAATTGACAAGAATGAACTTTTCACTGTTATGGAAATTCTCGGAGATAGTATTGACTATTCCAACTTCAAAAGCATGATTGATCATCGGCCAGATCAGAAGAACAAGCCTTATCATCGAATATGGAATGTCTTGGCGGAAGCTCTTGGTTGTTACGGAGAATATTTAGACAAACACCAAAATAACACTAAGAAACCAAAATATCGTCGAGAATTCTTTTGGGGAGGCGGGGTTTAAATTCAGTTTTTTTTTAATAAAGGCACCTTCTTTGAATGGAGGGTGCCTTTTATGTTTTTAGACGTCAAAATCTTGTCGAGACTTGCAAGAGAAATTCTATCCGCTGAAAAATGGGTAAAATTTAATTCCAAATCTCAGAAGCAGGGTTGGAAACGGAAGAAAAATAATGGCGGGTATGAATACCGTTATCAAGACAATGATCCGAATACGGAAAGCGTTTCTGTAGGAAAAGATCAGATGGAAGACATAAGGAAAATTCCTGTTTTTATCGCAACTAATAAAGATGACATTATTGATGCGAAACCCACTGAAAAAAAAGGAATATATGAAGTCGTTATTAAAAACAGGGGAAAATATGAAGTAGAAACGTCAGATTCTGGACTAGGAGTCCTTGGGATTAAGAACCAAATACTTGCCAATCGTCTGTATAAAAAAGTGTACGTGTCTTTAGGTCCGGTTTTTCTTTCAGAATTCTTAGGAAAGCCGGCAATCTTCACAGAGGAAGAATATTCAAATTTTGATACTCCTGAAATTAAAGAAAGTGCTTTAGAAACGTCCTATCGCGAAAAATTCTGTGAAGGATTTATTATTGATGTCTTGCTAGGCAACAACAACGTTCTTGGAGATAAATTTCAGAACATAGAAATCATGAATGGTGAAGTAAGAAGGAAAAATAAAAACACATTGCTGTTCAGGGAAGGTGGTATTGACAGTCTTTCGGATCAAGCCGTAGAATTGTATGATTTCAGAGATAAAGACAAATACCCGCAGTTGGCGAAATTCTATTCAAAAATCAGAGATGACGTAATTATGAAGCAGATTTCAAGGATGATGAAAGAGTTGAATAATGAGGTCTTAACGGATATCGTTACTGAAATGTTTCCGTCTCCAGAAGAATCAGAAATAGCAAAAAAAATGATAGATAAGCTAATCAAGAGAAAACGTTATTTATCTGATTTCGCAAAAGCCAAGGCTGTTGAAATGATACAAGAAAAGGTTCTTAAAAGAAAGGAAAAATTTATCGTCGGACCCGGCATAGTGGAAGAAGAAGACTTTATGACACATGCAGAAATCAAGTCGATTATTAACTATTCGAATACTTCTTATATCGAATTGAATAGATATCTTCGTGGGGAATTAAATCAAGAAAAAATCGTTGGATACTTTGGAACGGAAGATGGAGCAAAGAAGGCTTGTGATACTTTAGTTCAGGCTTTGAGAAAACTTCCGGCATATAAAGGGACAGTTTATAGAGGAACGAAGTTAGACGAAGCCAGCCTTATTACCATTATGGGGATGAAACCAGGTGACTCAGTTTATATGAAATCTTTTACTTCGACAAGTCTTTTAGAATCT
>JALNVE010000001.1 GCA_023227695.1 Paludibacteraceae bacterium | reverse complement strand
TATAAAGGGACAGTTTATAGAGGAACGAAGTTAGACGAAGCCAGCCTTATTACCATTATGGGGATGAAACCAGGTGACTCAGTTTATATGAAATCTTTTACTTCGACAAGTCTTTTAGAATCTAAAGCATCAGAGTTCAATAGTGACGTTTTGTTTGAAATCGAAAGCCTTACTGGTAGAAACATTTCACATATAAGTGATTATCCTACAGAGAAGGAAGTTCTTTTATCTCCGGATACAAGATATAAAGTGGAATCAATAGAATTTGAACAAAAAAGTATCCGAGTAAGGCTCAAAGAACTTCTTCCCGAAGAAATGAAAACAAGATTGTCCGTCAATCTCAAAAAGAATAAGAAAATGGACCCGAATGAAGTCAGGAAGTTCCTTTTAAGCAACCCAAAGCTTACCCAGAAACAACGTGAAAGGATTATGAGACTTAATCCGGATCAATTGATTAAAATCATTCTGGCAATCTTTTCTAAGAAAGGAAAAGAAGAACCTAACAAGTTTACAGAAATTTTTATTTAACCTTCCGCGACAAGACCTGCTGTTTTGTGATAACCTATAATCCACATTAAGGAAGGAATAACTTATGTGGATTTTTAGTAAGTTCGGGTTTTACAGCATCGTCCAGAAAGACAGCGGATATCAAGCTAGGACGCGTGAGAAGAAAGACCTCTCAAACATTATCAACGCTTGTGGTTTTTTTGACAAAGAAATTAAAGAATCGGTATTGACCGATTATCAATATCGTATTTGTGTCAGCAAGGAAGAAGTCTTTATCATCATGGAAATCCTTTAGGGAATCGGAGTCTAAAGTCATATCATTGTTTTTTTGATAAAGGCATCTTCTTTTTAAGAGAGGGTGTCTTTATGCTTTCAACACAACGTCTTATCAAAATCGCCAAAATAATAATTTCAGATGAAAAATGGATCAAGTTTGAATCCGATTCAGAAAAACAGGGATGGAAGAGGAAAAAATCTGAAGGAGGGTATGAATACCGTTATCAAGAGAAAGACCCTAACGTAGAGACGACTAAAGAAACAACGGAAGGACAGCCCAAAGAAATAGAAGAAATTGAATCTTTAAAAGCGATTCCAAAGTATGTCAGGGATGACTGGTTCAACGACATTAAAAGCGTTGATAAATTAGGTGGCAGCACCGGCGCTGTTAAGGTTGTGACAGAAAACGCCTTCGGAACCGTAAAGGAAATGGTCGTGAAGACATATGAAAACAATGGCGGCATTAATCAGATCAAGAATGAATATCTTGCCAACAGTCTTTATCGTGAGTTAAATATCAGTGTTCCAGAAACATATGTCGGATATTATAAAGGCAAACCCGCTCTAATCACAAAGTTTTTGCATGGTAAAGAAGCGCAAATAGAAAACGACAGAGGCATTCTCGAAGGATTCGTTGCTGACGCCTGGCTTGCCAACTGGGATTCTATAGGACTGTCTGGAGATAACGTGTTGTATTCATTCGACAACACGTATAGAATCGATAATGGCGGTGCGTTGCTGTTTCGGGCACAAGGAGAACCAAAGGGTAAAGCGTTTGGGGATGAAGTAACAGAACTTGATAGCTTTAGAAGTCCAGAAATTAATGTGATGACAGCGAAAGCTTTTGATCAGATAAAAGATTCTGATATCATGAGACAAGCGATGGAACTTGAAGTAAAGATGACAGATGAAAAAATCAGATCCTTG
Organism: Paludibacteraceae bacterium; assembly: GCA_023227695.1. Taxonomy (GTDB): domain Bacteria; phylum Bacteroidota; class Bacteroidia; order Bacteroidales; family Paludibacteraceae; genus RGIG10190. Next base: position 122,330 of record JALNVE010000001.1, on the reverse strand, counting down.
GTAGAATCTGTCTATAATTTCGATCAAGAAGCTGACTTTGCTAAGAAACTTTCTGATAGACTCATCAATCGTAAAAAATACATTATCTCTTACGCTAAAAAGTTGGCGATTAAGGGGATTCAAGACAATGTCTTGAAAAGAAAAGCCCGTTATGTCGTCGGAGAACCGAGTGGGGAAAAGATAACTGTCACTGATAATGAAATAATAAGAAACTATACCTCATTCGGTTTCAGGGGAATAAACAAGTATTTGAGAGGAGAAATAGATGATCCTTCAGATGAACCCAAATTTCGTAAAAAATCCTCTAATCTTGTTACAAGTTTAAAAAAACTACAACCTTATACCGGTAAGGTTTATCGCGGATCTCACTTGGATGACGCAACAAAACTCGTTATGGTGACAATGAAACCTGGTGATTTGATTTACATGAAGGCGTTCACTTCTACTAGCAAATCAGCATCAGAAGCGGAATATTTCACTTCAGATGTAAATTTCGAAATCGAAAGCCTAACGGGAAGAGAAGTCGTTGCTTATAGTAAGTTTCCTACAGAAGAAGAAGTCATTATGTCGCCTGATACCAGATATGAAATCACAGATATCCAAATAAACCCAGATCCGTATTTGGGAAATACGCTAATCAGAATCAAGATGAAGGAATTACTTTCTACACAGAGAGAAACAAAGATTCCTTCTAATATGAGAAAGAGAGAACCTTCCTCTAATGATTTAAAGGATTTTCTTTTGAAGAATCCAAAACTTACGCAGAAACAAAGAGAAAGAATTATGCGCCTTCCTCTTGAAGACTTGAAGAAACTTGTTCTTATGATGTTCACACACGGGAAGAAAAACCGTGTCGTCAACAAGAATGTTCCAGAAGAACAAAATGAAAAGTTTACAGAAATTTTTATTTAAACTTCCATAAGATGGCATGCCTAATAAAATGGGAGAAATTGAACATGGACGCAAAAATTAAAGACGCGATTATCTCACTTCTTAAAGCCCGCAGATTTCGAAACTGGTGTTTGATTATATTGGCATCTGTTGTCGCTTATATCACTGGGAAAAGGATTCTTAAGTATTATGGAGTTCGTCCAAGTAAGAAAGACAAACGAGATTATGGAATCTCCATGTCAGAAAATCCGATGAAGCTACAAGACTCTTTTTCTCTTTCTTTTCCGGTCTTAAAGAATCAGCAAACGGTTTCAAGCTGTGTAGCCCATAGCCTTTCTTATGTTTCAGAATATCTAATCCCCAAAACCGGAAATTACAATCTTGACCGTGTAAGTGTCGGATGGATATATGGATATCGTCCGGAAGGATATTATAAAGGAGAAGGAATGTTTCCTCGTCAGGCGATGTCAACTCTCCAAAAAAAAGGAGTGCTTAGACACAGGGATTTTCCATATAACGAAGAAGTTCCTGAAATTATAAACCGAGTGAACGGTAGTCTTCCGGAGCTCTTGAAGAAGGCGGAACCGAACAAAATACCGGTGTTTTTTCAATTAAAAAACAATGATGAAATCAAACAGTGTCTCACAAAGTACGGACCTGTTACTATCATGTATCCGGTTTACGACAGTTTCAACACCCCTAATGATGATAAAATTGAATCTGTTAAAGGAAAATTTTATGGTTATCATCAAGTCACCCTTTATGGATGGACTGGTAATTATTGGGTTATGGTAAATAGCTGGGGCGACAACTGGGATGAAGACGGTATTGCAAAGATTTCTATGTCTTATCCTTGGCAAGAAGCTTGGGGGCTTTCAAACGATCCTTCGGCCGCGATAGTTCCTCAAAAAAAAACATCTTTTATAAAATGCTTGTTTGGATAAAGAACTGGATTTAACAACGAAAGGCTAAATGAAAGATAAAATAACGGTATTTCTTACCGCATTTCACAGGATGGATAACGTAGAAGTTTTACTTCAGTCGTTAAGCCGACAGACATTCAATGACTTCGATATTGTTATTATAAATAACAATATCAATGAACGTTTTCGAATCAATGAAATGACGTGGGAAAGCGACAATCAGATGAACATAATTGTTGTTCACATGGATTACAATTCCGGAACCATAGCGAGATATTTGGAAGCGAGACAAAGGGATTGTGATTTTGCCATTTTCTTAGATGATGACATCATTTTAAGGAAAGAAAGCATTCAGAGTTTCGTTGATTCCCGACAAAAGGGAAAAGCGGTTTCGTGTCTCGGTTATGAATTCGGAAGTAATCTTTCTGAAAAGAAGAAGGTGTATTCCGGAAATGCAAAGGCTATCGGAACAGGAATGATGATTTTCGACGCAGAGATGATTCGACGGAATGATTTCATTTCTGAATGGAAGCCACAATTCTATGTGTGTGACGACATGTGGTTTTGCCGTTATCTACAGACACACGGATATGAGACTGTGGTTGATAAAAAAGTGAAGGCATTCCTTAAGCCGTCTGAACCTTCTTCAATGATCAAAACGGGGATCATTCAAAAACTTAAACAAGAGTTTGTAGATTCAGAACAATGGTAATTCTTTCATGTATTGGAAATACACACAAGACCCTAATGGTAATTGGATAGACGATTTTGGTAAACGGTATTACATTACTTCTGTTAGTGACGAAGAATATTCTGTTCTACTGAATAAAGAAGGATTCTTTAAACACTGGTCACAGGAACGTTTTATCGAATTGGCAGGACTTAGAGAAGTATGATCCCGAAAACTCTTTTTATGGCTTGGTCGGGAAGTGAAGTCCCAGAATGGGCAAAAAAAGCCTTCAGGGAATACCAGGATTGCTTGGGGAGTAGTTGGACGTATGATTTCATTACCGACTTTAAGATACCCTCTGCACACGTCCTAGCGCAGGAAATAGAAAGACTTCCTAATCTTGTTTATAAAGCCGACATTTATAGGTTATGGCTATTGGAAACTTACGGTGGAGTGTGGGTGGACACAGATACCCGTTCTATCCGAAATCTGGAACCGCTTCTTAATAAGGGTGCCTTTGCAACTTGCCATAGGACTTCGGCAAAAGACGCTTTGGAAAACTTTCATGTTGATAGTTGTATATTGGGTCAAGAAAAGAACGGATATCTTACACATGCCGTTATTCCACAAGCTTTAGCGAGTCAAAACAAAACAAGATATAGATTCGGGATTAAAGATTATCTTACAGAAAAATGTCCTGTGGAAATAACGATTGGCGCATTTGATGAAGCCGCGACGAAACCAGAACTGTTTGACTTTTTACACTGTCGATTCAATCCGATAGTTCCCAAAAGGGAAGATTCTTATATACGGCATTACCTGACGAATCTGCACTTAAACAAAATTTGATATATCACGATATTGACATGGATCGAAACAACAGAGTTTTCATTTTGTGCGGAGATTATGGGATAACCAATTCCTTCAATAAAATCTTTGACAGGATTTGGATGAATGCCATTGGCGGGCACAGTTTCGGAATAGAAAAGAAAGAAAATAATCAAGACAAAGACGGTAAAAATGTCGGCGGGTTTGACGGAGACGGATGGGCGAAAGTGGATTGGCAAATTCTTTTGAGTAATGAGGACGATGTTTTTGAAAGCGGAGATTGGAAAGGGTTAAGTCTTAAGGTTATCGACAAGAAGATAAAAGGGAAAGGAGATCACCTTTTAATCATTAGGGGAAGCCGAGACGGCATTGAAAGCCTACAGAACATTTTTGACAACGCAAGGGAAGAATTGAAAAAAGAAGACAAGGAATTCGGATTTATTAAGCTTTTTAGTGATGATGATGAAAATCTGCATCTTGGAAGCATCTACGCGGATGACGGAGGCGACGGTTTCGGTTTCTATGTCATATTGGAAGATAACAACGTTTTCGACAATCCGATAGAACTGTCAAAAAAAATGGGGATGGAAGTCGAGTTTTACAGGAGATAACAAATGGATTACAAAACAGAATTGATGAAAATCGCGAAATTGATTAAGGCTGAAGAAACCGGAATTGAATATACGGAAAAGAACAGTAAAGATCACAATTTTAAGTATAAGGCAGACACCATTAGGGTTTACGATAACCCTAATCAATTAAAGCGTTTTACCGCTGTTCTTACAGGAAGGGAATGGGATGAACCTGGAAGTACAGACAAGTCTCTAATTCGGTTTGACATGAACGGGAAAGCCGTTTTTGCAACAGGGAAAGAAGATCAGAAGCTTGGTAAACCAGTGGCTTGGAAAAGTATTCCTTCTTCTATACAGAAGAAGGTTTTGAATCAACTGTCAGGTAAATGGGAAGAATAACCTACCGTCAAAATCGGGAGCTTTCAAATGCTGACTAGTCAAAATCTTAACAGAATATCTTTCTTTGAAGAGAAAGATATCGACAGCAATTCGCTAGATGCAGATATCAAGCTTCTTGGATATTTCTTTGAGAGCTTCTTAGATTCCTCATATATCAAAAAGGGAATGAAAAGCTTATGTGAAGACGGAATCTATCACTGCATCCTTGTGTTACGGGATGAAAAAACGAGAATCAAAATAGAAGCGGAATCTAACGGAAAAGATAAATCCATCAAAGTCTACATCAACGAAACGATGAGACGGTTTTCAGATAAAGAAAATCTTATTAATGCTTGTAGGACTTTGGAAAGAGACGCTTCAGATAAAAACCTTATCCCTTTTTCAAAAGAAGGATTGGCTTATCTGTCTTGCAAGGATCATCTATCAGAATTCAGGGAGTAAAAATGGACTACAAAATAGAACTTAAAAGACTGGCAGTTGAGATTCATGGGAAGAAAAGGACCGCTGCAACGACACAAGATGTCGCCTTGGCATTCACAAAGTATCTGATAGGTGACAGAGAAATCGCTATTAGAGATCTTCAGAAGCTGAAGAATATTCCAAATCAGGTTTTGGGATTTGAATACCATGAAGATAACTATAATCAGACTTTTGACAAACTTTATAAAAAATTCTTCAGGCTTTGAAATCTGGATTGATCAAATAAAGGAGATCTCAAGATGAGAATTAATGCGGAAATTTATAAAATTGCTAAAATATTAACCGCTGAATATGATTATATCCATGATCCCGAACATAAGGAAAATCCAGGAAGCGGTTATAGGCGTACAGATAGGGGTTGGTCTAAATCAGAGAATAACAAAACCGTTTCTCAACAGACTCTTAAAGTCACCCCTAAGCACCTAGATGTTCTTAATTGGGCGGCGACTGTTTTACGTGAAAATTATGACACTCTAAAGAAATCTCCTAACTGGGAATCAAATGACGATAAGTTGCTGGAAGTTCTACGCGAATTAAATAGGACAAAACATGACAATATAACACCAGATGTCAGCAAGTCGAAACATGATTTTGCGATGAAGAACATGGCTGAACAATTTATAAAGTCTAAACTTCCTAAGAACATGTCTCTTCTAAATGTAGATCATGAAGGTATTATAATTACAGCACCAGAAGATGTTTCAGATATTGAACTTTCAAATACGCTAAACAATCTTGCAAGCTGGTGGGGATTTAAACACGGAGAGAAGCCCATTTCAATTGAGAAAGGAGATAATTCATTTTTCGAACCTTATAAAAAGGCTACCATTAAATTTTAACTGAAGCATAAAACAGAAAATCTTCATAAAGGAGATAATTTTTTTGATATTCGGATAAAATATTGAAAGCCCGTTCCACAAAGGGGCTGAACGGTAAAGATGGTCTTTATTGTTTGCGGTTTAAGAACTAATGCCGTGAAGTGGGGAAAAAGTTCAAAGGTGAGAATATGTCAGGACAGATTATCATACCTGAAGTTGAAGGCAAATTGACAGGTGGAGTCCGTGGTGTCGCCAATTGCAATTGGTGGCAGTATGCCCGTGATGTGAGGAACATCGCACGTAACAGCCGCGTAACCCTTCCTACAAACGTTCAATTGGCTGCGATCAAGGCTTTCATCGATACTATTTGCAAGTGGGATGATGTCACAGACAAATATATCGGGACAAGGACTTGGTTGGGATACAAGCTCAATCTCAAGGCCATTTCAAAATTGACATACTATGTCGGTGATACTGCGGTTGAACCGGCACCGGTACTTGTCAAAGTTCTTGAACATATAAGCCGTGATTTGAAGAAGATCCCAGTTAATAATGCTGAAAAAACGGCGGTCGATACATTGATTGCCGCTACGGATAACCGTAGACTCGGTACTGGACCTTACTTCGGTGGTGTTATTGGAGAAAAGAAAACCATCTAAAAGGCTGACGGGGAAATATTTCCCCGTATGAATTTCGCTGTTGTTAAACAGTGATAATAAAGTGATAAAGATTTCCTTTATCCCTTTTAAAAGCACATGACTTAACAGTCATGAAAAAATGAGGTAAAAATGAACATTGAAAAGTACGTCGTAACGACAACGTGGAATATCTCTCGTTTCGGAGCAAATCTTACACGAGGACAGATATTGAATTTCGATCCTGAAAAGGGAACTATGGAAGTTAACGGAAAGATTTTTCAAGATGCTTCCAGAGAAGTGGAAGCCGGAAAGAAAATTATTTCTCCTTCCACTAAGACAGCAATCCTTGTTCCCTATACGGACAAGATCGCCAAGAATGTGATTTCCGATATTGAAAAGAGATTGAAGGCAAACTCTTCCAAGGTTGAAGCGCCGAAAATGGTTGTGATCAATTCAGACGCAGATTTGATTGATGTTATCAATCTCGGAATAAAAAATGTAGATCTTCCAGCAAGAGCTAAATTGCCAGAACTTGATCAAAAACTTGAAGTTATTGAAGAAAACAATGTCGTAAAGACCCTTACTGGAATTGAAGAATTACAGGAACAGGTAGAAAATCTCCAGAAACCCATAAAAATGAAAGTCGTGGCTGCAGACGAAAGTGGTGCCGGAAACGTAGCCGGGAAACCTTTGGTAAACGCAGGTCTTAAAATAAGGTCAGTTGCGTTAAAGAATCCTGCTGTTTCTAAGAAGGGGAAAAAGTAATGTTTTACAGTTATGAATGTGGATTTTGCCACACCGTAACGACGATTAACTGTCTGATGAAGGATATGAAGAGGGATATTGTTTGTCCTGAATGTGGAAGAAAGGCTATTAAATTGATTGAAGCCCCGACTCTCATTGGAGTATCTTCTTCAAAAGACAGAATAAATAAAGAACAGAAAAGGAAAAACGTAGAAGCGGGAAAGGTACAGCACGGTAGTCACCTTTCAGCAAGGACGGGGATGAAATAGTTGTTATGGGAGAAGGGATTGATAAAGGAACGCAAAAGACATACAGGACATCTGACTTGTATTTCGGAGCGTTCCTTTGTTCTTCTAGGGCGAATTTTCAAGGTATAGAAAAAAAAGAAGACGGGAAAATAATTTTCATTTTCCTTGTAAAAGAAGACGAAATAGAAAAGAAAAAAGATTTATTCTTCAAAGGATACGGAACAGTGAATGCCTATCGGTTTGTGGATAATATAAGACGTTTGAAAAGCCTTTGTCATAGCTAAATGATTAGTTTTGATAATACCGTCTCATTGTATAAGAGACAGGTGTAAAAAATGGCCAATTATCCTTCAACCTACATACCCATGAATGTACTGTCATCAGAAAGGGCAAATGCTCTTATTGATGATTTCCTTACCCCCAAGCTTCTTCGTTTCCGTCAGATAGAGGTCAATGATGAACCTTTAAAGCTGGACAGCGACAGAAAGACGTGGCTTTTCGCTTTCGGAAACGTTTTAGAAACAGCGCCTTTAAGAATCGTGAGAGCTAATGAAAAGATGATGCCGGATTCTTTCGAAATAGATCCTCAGATGGGGAAATTGACATTTCCGGATGTAAATTCCAGTTTCCAAATAATTTCAGGAAATGATTTGATAGATACTGTGGACGCAATCGGAAACCCTCTGATTGATGTTTCGGCTTCATACAGTTTTGATTATTTCCCGGCGGAAGTTCTTTACGGATTTCTTGTTTCATCGATTAATACAATTAATTCGGCCGGTCAAGACAGTTCTCCGACGTATTATACCATAGAAAACTGTCCGGATTATTGGGCAGGAGTGATTGTTGATTTGGCATTTGCACAATGTATGGAAAGATTGTTGTTAGACTATGATTTATGGAAAGGCCGTTTAATATTCGCGATAGGAGCAGATATGCTTCTAGAAGGACAGGGTGGAGACATTGTTTCACAGCTTTCTACTCTTAAACAAAACGCGGAAGATCGCGCATATAAGACGATTGACAATCCTGTTTTCAAGGCGGGTGGACGTTTGCTGGCATATCCGACAAATTATTATTGGAGAGCCGTATCCGGTGTCGGAACATCCGGAACGATGAATGTCGGCGGAAGACTGAGGGGATGGAGAGTCAACAGACTAGGGAGATAAAAATGAATTTTAAACAAGAACTTCGCGGAATCGGAGAAATCATTAAAGAAGCCGGTTTTTTTGAAAGGTTAAGAGAGGCTGCGACAAGTATTTCCTCGCACGTTGTCGTTGCGAAAAACGACATCTGTAGAGAAAACATACAATATGTCATTAAGTGTGCCAAGATTTCTGATTGCGAAAACATAAGAAAAAGGTTATCTTCGATTGAAGACTTTAAGGTCGAAAAATTATCTCAAGACATTTTGGGAGTCAGTCAGAAGTAAAAGAGGAAGATATGGAACTTTCAGAATTTACAGGAGAACCGTTTTATTCCGGTTCTTGGACAAATATAAAAAAAGTACTCAAAACCCTTAAAGTCGGAGAAGGGAAATGGGACACTTTGAAGAAAGAAGAAGTCAATGAATTTCAAGAACTCGTAGATCGAGAAATCGACGGTATGCTGAATGATTTATACAACGTGCCGTTTAAAACAAAAAAAGTGAAGGGAAGTGACGGAAAATTTAAAGACTTTTTCCCCGGAGAATTAAGACAGGCTGCGATCTATTGGACAGCGGCTCTTTTGGCGGCATCGGAATTTCAGCAGGTATCTACGAACGCGAATGATCAGGTGAATCTTACTGTTGAAAAAGCAAAGGGTATGGTATATGATTTGAGAAGGAATACTCACTGGATACCGGCGACGGAAAGAAAATCACAAATTTCCAGAACGATGCCTCCGACTTGGCAACCGGCATGGACTCTGCAACAAACGTAACACAGGTTAGATATAAATGGAAATCGATCCGAATATAGTTATAGACAGATATATCTTAGTAATGAAAGCAAATTCTGTTTTGCTTAATTCTGTGATTTCCGAATTTGAATCTAGAGAATTATCAGTATTAAAAGGAATCCGTGTCACGCTTCCTGTTTCTTCATTTCCTAGTCTTGAAATAGAAAGCGTGAATTCCGAGTCTTCTTGGTATGCGACGAGAGTACAACGACACATGCAGAATTTCAGATGCGTCCTTACCGTTCTAGCGCCTAGCGTGGAAGATCGAGAAAGTTATCAGAACCGTTTGACATCCGCAGTTACGTCTATCTTTAAGAACCCCCAAAATCTCCAATTCCCGATACCGTGTGTGGAAGGTCAATACAGATATAGCGCCTTCGTCTATGATTCATTCATTTCAAGCGTGCAGTATTCCAGCACTAGAGACGGGTTTTACGGAGTGTCAGAATGGCTATGGACCGTAAATATTCATGAGGCGATTCCAGACATTCTTTTTTCTTGTGTACCGAGCCAAATCCCGAATATATTGAAACCTATTATAAAGGAGATAGGAAATGCTTAATGATTTAGTGAATTTGTTGGAAAAGTCAAGATTCAGAGAATATGCGAAACTTTTTCTGTTTGCGAATAAATCATCCTATGTCTCTTTACGGGTTTATGAATCTTATGCCGATCAGGGCGACGGCTATGAACAATTCAAAAAATCGGCACTCAAAAACTGTTCTGATTTCATAGACAAAAGCATTCGGACTCTTGATGCTATAAAAAGAGAAGCGTCAGGAATGCTTCCGAAAGTATACGCGGCAGCGTTTTTCCCGTCACAAGGACGTAATGAAATCCTTAAAGCAGCACAGTATTTCGTTAGGATTGAAAAAGCTTGGGAAAGCCTTGAAGAACTAATAGAAATGATGAAAAGAGACATTTCTAATATGGAAGAATCCGGTAAAGAAAAAGTCGCGAAGGAAGATGCCATAAATGCGCTTAGGATTATTGTCGGAAATTCCGATGCCGGAATAAAAGTCCTTTCTTCATTAAAATCAAGAATTGAGAGTCTACCATGATACCCACTGGAATCATACAACAAATTGCGGATAAAATAGCAGGTCAATATTCTTTATTAACGTCTCCCGTTATAGAAATCCAAACATCGGAAAGTCCAGAATACTTCCCTCTTATTACAGAAAGCGACGATTACGGATTTGAATCCATTATGAATCCTTTCCTAAAGAATGATGTTTGGACGACAGCTCCCGTTGTTAAAGCGTCTCCTCTAAGTAGCGTTGTTTGGGGCCTTATGACATATTTCAACTCAAATCCTAATTATTGGTCTATAGAATATCCAGGTAGCTTGGATCAATATCTTTATATCAACGGAATGACGGTAAAAAAAGGTTTCGCGGATACCGTTTCCGATGTTACTGGATTTAAAATGTCAGGTGCGGTCGTGGAAAATACAGATGTGATGGTTTTCGCAAGATTCGGAAAAACGGCAGGAGGAATTCCTTTCTTCACGTCAGTTTCAAGCTATCAGACAGATAACGTGAACCTTCCTTATGGAACCTATGATTCATATGTCTTTTTTGCTCCGACAGACAAGGTAGATGCATATGTGGAAACAGGATCAATAAATTTTGATATTCATTTGATATGCAAAGACCAAAACGGAGATACGTTTGTTCATCAGCAGACTTTGACGGGAACAGCAGGAACAAAGATTAGTTTGCAAATATCGGAAAAGATTGTCGGTTTTTCCGGAATGACGACACTTTATAATGGTTCTGACGGAGATTTGATAAGAATCCAAACAGCACCGGAGGTTTAATTATGGGAATGGGATATGCAGGATATGCGGTACTAGGTTCAGGAGAAACGGCAGAACCTATTCTTCTGACGAGTTGTAATATCAATCCGGAACTTAACCCGATTATTTCTCAACCGGCAGTAGGTTTCGGTTGGAAAAACGCGGCCGATCAAAGCCATTATGCAAACGGCATCATCGATTATAGGGGTAGTCTCGGATTTGACCTTCCAGTGTCTCTATGGACGCTTCTTAATGAATGGGCGATTACCAAAAGGATATATGCCAAAAATTTTGAACATAGTCCGGATGGAACTTGTAAATATCAATATTCAGGAGCTGCGGAAACAGATGGAAACCTGAACGGGGCTTGGTGCGACAGTTTGGGAATTTCGACAAGCGCAGATTCTACCCTGCAAGCGACTCTTAATATTTTGGCGTTGACTCGTTCAGTAACAGTAGGACTAGGATATTCAGAAAATGAAACAGGTATTCTCGCGGCATCTTGCGACACCTTCCCGGTAGATCCTTTAAATCCTCTGAATGCGAATAATTCTCCTATACCTTTCTGGAGAACAAAAGCAAGAATCCTTATCGATATAAACGGAACCCCGACGGACCCAGACGCCGACGTTAACACGCTTTCTTGGGGAATTGATTTGGCGAATAACGCTCAAATAATTAAAGCCTGCAATGCAGGGACAGGAACATACGGCACTGCGTCAGCGGTGGTTATGGGCGCAATGTCGGTAACAGGGAACATCGAATTATACAAGCATAGCGGCATTTGGGACCCCGTTCTTGATAATCCGATTATTGCTTCTACTGCATCTCTCGCGATAACGGTCGAAAACGGATTAACAGACAAAACAATCACATTACCTGCGATAAGACTTGATAGCGATGATTACAGCCTTAATATTAATGGGCCTGTTTCAAGAAGGTTCAACTTGAAGGCGATGGGAGGTAAGTGTATTAATTCTGTCATTCCTGCTCCTATCATCATGGCATAATGATTGTCACAAATATTTGCGTTATGAAAAGGGGATGTTTAACAGACATCCCTTTCATTCTTTAGTGAGGTATAAAAATGTTCGGATATGAATCTTGGGTATTGCTAAACGGAATTTTTATACCTGCTTCGGCAGCAGACACCCAGGTTGATCGTGCCAGGATAGACAGTTCAGGAATCTACGGAGGTTCAATAACAGGAGCGAATATTCCTTTCGGCCAAGTTCATTATTATGATTGGCCGAACGTCTCGGCTTCCTTAACAACAGAAGCCACACCGACGTTGATAACGACAGTAAAGGACATGATTTTACAGAGACAGAATCCTGTTTCTTTGATACTTAATTCCGGTCAATCAGGATCACAGGAACTACAACAGGCTTGGTGGAACGAAATTTCCATATCAACAGGGGAGGATGCTCTTGTAACGGTGAACATAAATTTCACGGCATTGGAACGAACGAGATTTGACATAGATGCCTTTTCCGCCTATTGGTCAAATCAGACGGGTGGTTTCGCGAATGAATTTCTTCCTGAATATGACCCGATACCTTTTTGGAAGACGAATATCTCCGAATTCGAATATGTCAAAAATTGGAATCTTACCATCTCACAGGAAATCATAAAGTTCTTTGGGTGTATGAACTATCAAGCGAATGTTCCGATGAATCCATGTGTTCTAGGATGCGGTATTCTTTCCGGAAATCTGACGTTCGCGACTCATGAAAATGATTCGAATTTGATAACCGCGATGCCTTTAGTTTTTTCCGGTGAAGATGTGAATATAAGAAACACAATGACTATTAATATAGATGGGATTGGAATAACCTGCAAAGGAGAACTGAATCTGGTTGATAATCCTTTTTCAGGGACAGAAAATCTAAATGAAGTCGGTTACAACTTTCAAATTTACGGGGTCTCTTAACAATTTTTTAAAAGGAACATCTGTCATCTTAAGATGATAAAACGTCATGAAGATAGAACCAAGAAACAAATCAGTGGAATTGAGCCTTCAGAAACCAGGGAAATATGAAGTAAATCCTGAACAGACTTTTGATATCATTATCAATGTCGTCAATCATAATGGTCGCTGGATCGTTGTCCACCAACCGACAAGGAATAGTGAAGAACACCGTGTTTCTTTCCGGATATGGACATTTGAGGAAATGATCGAAATCAAGAGAAAATCTACTAATATTGATCCGATGTCAAGAAAAACGAATATCGACCTTGACATGATGAACCGAATGAAAGTCCAGAAGCTGTTGACTGAATGGACGTTTTCAAAAGATAATCCAAGATTGTCTATCCAGCATGTGAATGGAATCCTCACGGATGAATCATGGAAAGCATTCACAAGACTAGACCCTACTATCATACAGAAGATTCTAGATGAAATGAACTTTTTTTTGGACTGTGGCGGTTAAAATGGAAGTAGATGATATCATTAACGGAATTTGTAAACACGGCGATTGTGTGGAGATAAAATTCCCTTTCATTATTTATTCAGGGATAGAAATTCCAGCAAAAGAAAGTGAAAAAGAGAAGATATTTCTTTTTAAAGAATTCACCTTGAAAGACAGTATCGAACTTGACAAATTATCTTATTCCATTAAACTGACAAACGGGCTGTATGACGCATCACATACGGACTACAACATTTATCGCTATCTTTTATTACGAAGAACCGTTTTTTCGATGGATGATAAAATATTTGAAAGGGAAAACGGATGGGTTTCTGAAAAAGATTGGGAAATATTAAAATCTTATCCGGCACCAATCATTAATTATGCTCTGTCTCTATACGAAGATTCTTTTTCAATGTCAGAAGAAGAAAGGAAAAAGATGGAAAGAGAAACTGCATTGCTTTTCGGAAGCAAGTCAGGGAAAGTGTTTGACCCGAGTCCAGGGATATCCTCGACATTCACTTTAGAAAGTCTATGGGATAAATTCGGGCTTACCAAAGCAGATATAGAAAAGATGACACTGAAAGAATATTCGAAAATCAAACTCATTCTTACAAAGGAAGCGGAAAAAATGAGGGATGTATGACAGATACCATCACATCAATAAGACTAGGGTACGGTGGACGAGGGTTTATCAACGGCACTGAAGTACTGATGACTTCGGGAAGTTTAGAAAATTCCGTATCACCAGCTTACACATCCGGTTACTTGGCACCGATGGATGAAACAAACAGAAGCAGGGTATTGCATGCGGATGGAACCGTTACCCATTCAGGAAGCATGGGTTTTGATTTGACTCTTAACGGTCTAAGCGTTATTGAAAATTTAATGTCTAGAAATCAGCGCTTCAGCGTGGAAATGTATGACGGAAAATATGGTTTTGAAATTGGTGGGACGGGGGAAGACGGATGCGTATTAGACACGATTACCGTAAACGGAACGCCGAACGGTTTTATTGCAGCGAGTTTGAATTTTTCTTGCAGGAACCCGGCTTCTAAAAAATTTTCAAGTCTTTCCACAAACAATAGAGATTCACACATTTCGGACATTATTCCGTATTGGTGGAGTGGAAATTCATATGTAAGGGATTGGAATCTTACATATTCTCAGACGGTAACTCCTAAATTTTCAAATTTAAATCGATATCAACTCATAACAGAAGGAATCCTCGCAAGTTCTCCGGTATATCTCTTTGTGGGTGAAGTTTCAATAAACCTTGATTTCAACACTTTTTGCCCACTTGTAACGGATACGGTTTATATCGCTACGGATTCCTTTAAGATCGTCGGCCGAACAACGGCGACAGGTTATTCTATCGGCGGCTTAAACGAATTACCTTCTTACCGTTATTCTATACAGAGTTCGGCGATAGGTAAAAACGATCAAAACATACTAACTCTAGGATGACAACATGAATGAAGAAAATAAAGATATCGATAATGACGAATCCAAAAAGGAAGAACAGGAAAATAAAACTTCTGCTTTACTTAAAACCTCTTTCTCCGACAAGGAAGGCTTGGAAAAAGCGGCTTTCAGGTCGGTAACGGAATCCGTAAAAGGAACGCAGAAGGAACCGAAAAAACCGTCTTTCTTTATGGAACCGGATCAGGCTGTGAGGATTGACGTCGATGTTTGGAGCGATCCTGAAACAGGAAGAATCCTTTCTGTCACAAAGAAGGGAGATATAGAATCTCAGGCTATGGAAAAACTAATTCTGAAAACAGAACAATGGTTTGAATTTTCAGTTCCTAATTTTGATGACGTTTGTATTTATAGGCAGAAGTCGAGCCGTTTTATCGGGAAAGAACAGGTAATTGACACGAATCTTTTCCGTAATTTTATTCTTTTAGGTCATTTGAAATCATGGTCTATGCAGGATTCTTCCGGAAACCCTGTAGAAATCATTCGGGAAAAAGAAGGAAGCCTTTCTGTTGAAACTATAGATTGGATTAACAGGCTTCATACCGTCATCTGGGATATAGTGTTTACCTTATTTGAAAGGCAGACACTTATTAGTTAAAGGTGTCCTTAAACCGTAGGTATAGGTGTATAAATGCCGCAAGATATCCTTTCAAATATAAGCCTTAAAGGCCAAGACTTAGCAGGTGCTTCAAAAATTTTAGAAAATGGAGCCGTTCGTGAATTTTGGGCGAAACTATCTGCTTCAGAAAAGAAAGGTGTCCTTAAAGGTTCAAATCTTGGTGTCGGGGAAATCAACAAGCTTGTAAAGGCATTGAATTCCGCCGCCAAAGCGATGGAAGAATATACGGGAAAGATAGACAAGTATGAATCAAGTTTTAAGAAATTGACGAACGCCTACAAGGAAGGCCGTAAGGAAACGAAGCTTTATCTTGAGGAGGCTTTAAAGTCTGGCGGGAAACTCGCGTTAATGGGCGCGTCAGTTTCATTACTCACGAATGAAATAAAAAAGAATATTGACGCGATGCAGGATTATGTTAATTCCGTAAGACGCTATGACATTGAACAAGAAAAATTTTCAAGAGCATCTCTAATCCAAAAGAAAAGTCTAGACAACATGCGTTGGTCTCTATCTTTAACCAAGAATGAAATGGTGTCTTTTTTTGAGGAATTAAAGAGAGGCGAAAGTCTTGGGTTCAGCACCAAACAAATCGAACAGTCATTTTTGAAAATAAAATCAGTATACGGGAATGACGCGATGAAGATGTTCGGAAGTTATCAAGACATTCTTTCTAAGATGCCGAATGTAAGTAATCAGATAAAAGGTAAAGGTTTTCAGGGGTTTGACAAGGCAGATGTTTTTAACCTGTTGGAAAACCGCCAATTCGGAACGATGCTTCAATTGAGGTCTGGAGGAATGTTTGGTGGAGAAGTCGAAAAATCAAAAGCGGCGGATATAGAAAATGTGCAGAAGCTGGTAGACAGTTTCGGAGAATATGCAAAAGATGAGGCAAGCCGTTATTTCATGCCGTCTCTTTCCCTTGCCAGTAAAACGCTGGGAGGAATAAATTCCCTTGTAGATTATACTAGTAAAATCCTTTTGATTGTCGGAATGATAGCCGCAATTAGAGGGACTGGAAGCGTGGGAAATCTCTTAAAAGGTATTGGGGGCGGTAATCTCGCGGCTGGAGCGAAAGCCGTTGGAAAACGAGCGTTAAACATTGGGAAAGGCGCGTTTAGTCTCGGTGGATTAGAATTAGGAGGGGCCGTTCTTACCGGACTAGTCGGAGGACAAGTATTGGGAGCAGGGGTTTCTAAGGCTTTTGGAGGAAATTCATACAATCCGAAAGAACTTTATTCTGCTCTAACTTCCGGACCAGATGCGTTAAAATCTTTCGGGAAAGGTTTGTTTTCAGGGTATGGCCAGTTTTATTCAGAAGATAAAGGGGAAGGGCTTAAAGAACGGATTTCTGGAACCGTAGACCCTTACAGGTATTCTAAAGGGTCAAGCGGAAGAATTACAAGGATGACAAAAGGAGGACAAGAATCCCTACTTACTATCGGTAGAGAAATGGAGGCGATTTACAATCAGACGGAAATAATATCTTCCATGTGGACGGATTATTATGGACATATAAAGAACCTAGCGGACATTGACTCAGAAATCGCGTCTAAGGCCGGGAATATGGTCGAATTCAAAGAAGCTAGTCTTGACAAACAAAAGTCAATGGATGAAGAATATAAGAAGATGGTCGGTCTTTATGAAGAAGAAAGAAAAACTGTTTTGTCAAAGATAGAAGAAATGAAGAAAATCGCCGGATATGAAGGTTCTAAAGAATACATGGCAGCGGAATCAACACTTTCGAAAATAGACAAAAAACTAGCAGAAGCTGACAAAGCTCTTATTGATGGACGTATCAGCATATTGGATCAAATCATACAGGAACAGCTTACACAGGGTGGTGCCGGAACCGTTGGCACCACGAAAATAAAAATGGCAAGGGCCTTAGCAAAGGCGGCTTTTAGCCGTTCTAGGTATCTCGGAGGAGAATTCCAGGCAGCTGGCGGTTTAAGAAAAGAGAATATTTCTGAAGCTCAAAATGAACTTCAAGGCGTAGAAAAGGCTATGACAGAAGCCAGAAAAGTAAGTGTCTCAGGAAAGACGTATGAAGAAAGACTTGCTGCTGAAAAAAGTTTAGTTGATTTGGAAGAAAAACGTACTGATGCCGAAGAAAAATTAAAGGAAGCGATGGTTGATGTTAAAGACCTTGAAATATTATCCAAAGACATAGAAATCTATCTGAAAGGACTTTCAGCACAGCAAAACTATGTCGAATCCATTAATGGAAGTTTTCAGGCACTTAAACCATTTTGGGAGGCTGAAGTTGAAACTAAGAAAAGATTGGCGGAAATAGCAAAATCAGACATGCAGAGGATGGCGTCAAAACATGAAAAAGGAAGTCAGGAATATAAAGAAAAAGAAGCTGAATACGCTATCCGGTCTCTAGATGCTAAAAAAGCGGAACTTGAACTAGCAAAGAAGGTCAGGGATCAGAAGAAAGAAGAAATCAGTTTCGCTTCTGACTGGATGCGTGAGCAGGCGGATTTTCTTGAAGAAATGGGGGGAGGTTTCAGTGAAATCCTGAGCCTTCGTTCTAGGGCGATAGAAAAGGAACGTCAATCCATTTCAGTCCAGCAAGATTTCATAAATACGGGGGTCAAGTCAGGAACACTCGAAGGTTTTGAATTAATTAAAGCCCAGACGGATTTGGAACGTATGAAAATGAAAATGACTAGAGACACGATAGGTATTCAAAAATCAACTTATGAAAAATTCATCGGAATGGCTTTCGGACATCTGTCAGATGTAGGTTTCAAGAAAGGGATAATGGACGATTCCGTTTTGATGGGAAAGGATGCTACCCGTGTCAAAGGAAGAAGCGGTATGTATTTACGAGGAACCCCTAACATGTCTCGCGATCAGGTTATGGCGGTGATGGCCACAGGCGGAAGCGTAGACGGAATCACGGCGGATAAAGACATGAATAAGGCTGATTACTTTACCGGTTCAAGAATTGAAAGCGGCAAATCACAAGAAGAACTTCAAGTTAACGGGAAAGTGCAGCTCGCATTGGATCAGGGATTGATCCTGAAGATGGAAGACTGGTCTTTCAATTTGTGCAAAAACAGGGAATTCGGTGCGGCTATTGTACAGGCGAACCGTATAGTTACGGAGAATAATACAAAAGCTTCTGGAGCGGCGAAATAATGGCAGATACCTACACAAATGTCACAACGAAACAAGTTTATTTTCCATCTCCTTGCAATCCGGAAGTGGTTATAACGAATGATCTCACCATTCCTTCTTTGGGAAGCTTTGAAAGAAAAATCTTTACAAGAATTCAATATGCGGGAGAACCGTTTTTCATTCTTGCTCCGAATACTAGTGATGTGTTTCTTATCGGACAGAATGGATTTTTTTTACAGCCTCTTGGAAACGAATATTCTTCTTCCTCCCAAATGCCCACATTTATGACAAAAGGAAGTTATGAAAATAATTTTAAAAAGACGGCTTCCGCTTTCTTAACGGCTCAAAAAAGTCTTATGCCGAAACTTCTTGTTCCGTCTCAGATGCTGACGGACAACGGAATCGCAGGAGGAATTTCAACCGGCGTGTTTGCTTGGGAATTTAAAGAAGAAGAAAGAAGCCGTTGTAATGTAACAACAGACGATGAACAGTCTTCCGTCGCAATAAAGAAAGGTTTCGGAAATTCTAAAACAGAAGCTAGACTCACGAGAGAGACAGCGTATATTCCGCAATCAATCACAGATATTGACACGACGAACGTCATAGGAGGCGGGGCTTTTCAAATGGTGATATCCGTATTTGATACAGATATCCCTTCCCAAACATTGAGGGAAGAAGGAACTTCTCTCAATCCTGAAAAGGAGGGAAAAGATATCGAAGCATCCACGGAAGAAAAGCTACAACCCAATATCTTGATCCAAATGGGGGATCTTATTCTTTCTATTGAAACAGATGGCAGATGCGTGGCTTCATGGAAACAAGGAGAAAAAAATTCAGAAACAGTGAATCTCGTTAGAGGGCTTGGAGAAGAATGTATTCCACAAGGGAAATCAGCATCCACGGACAAAGGGGAATCTTTCGTTATTACGATCTATCCCCTTTGGGACGGAGTTGTCATTCAAAGCGGTGTTCAGACAGGGAAAAACATTATATCTTCAAGTACCGCGTATCTCCCTGTCGTTAAAAAAGCATCTATTTTTGATTTTGCTGAAATGAGAACAAGGTCGGATGGGACACGAGTACCATTTGACCCGGAAAATCCGGATGAAATCTTTGTAATGACACGTAAGGGTAGCGTATCCGTTATGCCGAATCTAGGAACGGCGGATACTGAACTAATTGTTTCTGCGTCAAACTGCAGTTGCTGCATTGCGTTTTCCCCTATATACTTCGCAAGAAAAATGTCTTATGTTCATACAATCTGTGGAAATATGGCAGTTAATGGATATTCTTATTCATACAAGGGTTTCCCGATATGGACGAAAAACGACACGAATTACAGTACAGACAATGAAATTTTATTTACAGCGACGACATTAAAAGGTCCAGCGGAATATACGAAGGTTTTCAAGTCGAACAATATCGTCTTACAACAAAATACTGGAAAATACCAGCGTCGTGCCGGTGAAATCTTCGGTGAAATCATTCAAATGACAGAAACCGTTCCGGCATCAAGTCAGGGTTCTGCTGTAAATTACAACAACGGAATTTCAGGATGGGAAGATTATATCACAAACGTAACAATAAATTCAACGTTAGATTCTAATACTGGAACACTTTCATGGGATAAATACGGCGCGACAAACGGGAACCAATCTACTGCTATAGCGCAAAGCGTCGGTAAAATAAATATCAATGTAAAAGGAGGGTACAATACTAACGGGGCTCTTTCGCGAGATGACACGACTTATTCTCTATTTCGGGGTTATACCTATGAAAGTAGTGAATCATCAAGCAATTCAGGATGCGATGTTACGGTCAATTTGGTAGGTGTTGAAAAACGGCTTGATGATGTCAATTTAATCAATCCTCCTATTTTCGACGGATGGAAATTCGTGGATGTCGCCGCATATCTCTGTAAATTCGCAGGAGTCGCATACGATCTTTCAAGCGCAGATCAATCCGTAAGGCTACAGATGTCAACAGATCCGTTTGAAACTGTATGTTTTAATTGGACCACAGGGCTGATATGTAGGCAGGCTTTAGATGAAATTTGCAAAGATACGGCCCATGGATACGTGATAAAAGACGGGCTTATCAAGTTTTTTCAAAGGCTTAGTGACGGTAGACCTAATTACACAGGAACAATATGGACAGGGTTTGACGGAACAAACATTCAGAATATCGAAATGAATCCTAATTTTGAAAACTTAAGGAATCAGATCGTTCTTATAGGTATGAGAAAAATAACAGAAGATGCGCAGAAAGATTTTCCTGATAAATTCCCTGTTTTCCCGATGACAGCGCTGAAGAAGAATATTACAACGCCGAGTATCCCTTGGCCAAAACGATTGTGTTATACCGTCCCTGGTTTCCCGACTCAGAACGAATTGGACAATATCGCTAACAAGATAGCGAAAGGAAGCAATTATTATGAAATTATGGGAAGCACGACAATACCAGGAGCAAATATCAAAATATTGGATAAATTTCTCGGATATATTGTGATAGGAGTAACCCATAATATAGATCTCGTCGGAAAAACATGGACGACTAGTCTGCAATTGCAAAAGTAAAGGTGTTAATAATGAGTAATTGGTTAGGAAGCCAAATAAAAGGATATGTGGAATCTCAGATTCCATCTTGGGCGAATCTGCCAAACAACCCGACATCAAAGTTCGGACAGGCAGTTATTACTCAAATTGAACTCCCTGAAATATCTACAAATTACATCTATGTAGGAGAAGGTTGCTTCGTACAACCAGCCGATGAACTTTATCCTTTCGTCGTAAAATCAAAATATGAGGAAATATAAATGTCCGAAAACAACTACTTAAATAAGACGGTTTTCCAGAAATTCCAGACCCTCGGATACGGGGATAGGATATGGCCAGACGTTGAAACGGAAAATTGGCAACGGGTAGAAAATTCGATTCTCGCTATTTCCACAGAAAACCATATAAAACAAATCGGTAGTTTTTCAACAGCTTTTGTAGATATAACGCAGTCAACAGTTACTATCACTATGTCCGGCATAGTCCCGGCATTTGAAGGAGTGATTGATTCTAATTATTTCAACATATCTGACCCTTTGGTTTGGACAATAGACACGACGAATAACGCAACGGCATATCTTTATCTGACGTTGGTAAGCGGACAATATGACCCTACTTCAGTTGACAGCTTGGAAACAGAAGTGTCATTTACGGAATTCCGTACAGATGCGGACTTGAAAACAAGAATTCTTGTAGCCGTAGCGATCACCACAATCGGGCTAGGAGTAACGGCATTGGATACGAACCCGGAAGGGAACGCTATTCTTTCAGAAGAAATCTATGATGTGGAGGTTACGGTAGGGACAGATTTATCATTGGATTTGCGTACGATTCTTGGGACACCGACGTCTGTCCCGGAATTGAAATTCGTAACGATGTGCGTGACTGGCTTTTCAGAACTCCCCGTAAATCCCTATTTTCTGTGGGTTGAATATAACGTTGGAGAAAACCCTTATGCTTTTACGATTAAAAGTACGGGAAGTACTAGCTATGTGTTAACCCTTAAACTGCTCTTGAAGTATAAAAAGACTTTATAATGAACGATCTCAGTAAATTTGATGATAATTTAAACTTTTCCAATTACAGCTATTGTTCCAGAAGGATACAACCTGTCGAATTGCCGAACGGAGATATTTATATTTTCTTCGTTGATATGTCTCCAGATGCTGGAGAAATGGATTTCGATATGAAAAAAACAGTGAACGGGAAGCAAAAGGATATAACGACCAAGAAAATGACAGACGTCTACCTAAAAAAAGGAATGAGGACTCTTGTCGGAGGAAGAACTGGTTTGAGCGGCCTTGCAAGTCCTGGCCTCAAATGGGTAGGATGGAAGTCAGAGGATGATGGAGATGAAAACCTTCCGTGGAAATTTTATCCGTTTTATGAAGTTTATGATTTTTCTGTTTCATATAATAAGGCTCACAACATTATATCTTTGTTTTTTTGGACAAATATTGTAGATACGTCGGACGGAGAAAATTTTGAAGGCTATTCGTATGAGAAGATAGCATTTCAATACGCCCCGAATGAATTTATGTCTCCTTCTACTTATGCCGATTTTTCAACAGTTCAAAAGGTTCTCTGTTACGCGAAGGGAAGATTTATTCAGGGAAGCATCAACGCGACGGTAGAAGCGTCATCAAGTGAAAATGCTCCATTTGTCAAATGTGTGGAATACATACCTATTTTCGAAAAGCCGACAGTAATACACAAATATAAGAATGCCGACGCTCGTATCACGGATTTCGGTTTCAGTGGGGAAGGATACGCTGAAAGCCCTTGGCAAATCAGTTTCGAACAGGACAATGAAGGCGAAAACGGAACTGTCGTCAACTATGCCGTTTTCAAGCATCTCTTTACAAGAAAGGGCGGAGTTTTTGTCATACACGAATCAGAAGGGACAGAACTCCGGGTCGCTCTTCCAATGATTAGTGATTCTTCAGAAAGATTGTATGTCGGTCTGGTAATCGACACGTCGAGTGGAGAATATGAAATCAAGATGGAAAAAACACTTGCCGCTCTCCAAGGAAATATAGAAACCGATCATGCGGATCTTTGGGTGTCTATCCCTCTTTATATCTTAGTTTCTTCTGGGATATCCTTTAGGGTTTTGGTTGATTTACGAAAGACGATAACACAGGATATTTACGAATAATGCCTACAATTACCAAAGAACAAAAGTCGATACCTGTAAAAACTTTTCCAAGACGTTATGGTCTTATTCTGATAACGTCTGCCTTCATGATTCTTGGATATCCGTGGTGGGCGAGGAACAGCAGAAACATTATGGGGGAAGACTTCGTGGATGCCAGAGCGGCATACGTAGAACGTCGTTTTATCCCCAATTTAGTAAATTCTACAGAATATATTTCCACATCTAACGGTTGGAAAGAAATAGTCTATTCACAAGGAATTACGTTCGGTGTCTATTCAACTTCAAATATTATAACCAAAACGAATTATTATGTTAACTTAAATCTGAAAATAGAACCGGAAACAGACAGTATTTTCGCTACGTTTATAAACGGGACGAACACAATCATTATGGATCGTCTTGTGGAAGAACCGAGTACATATATAAGAATTTTCAATAACATGAATTTACCTCCAAGCCAAGGAGAGACGAATAGACTCATCGTTTCCGGATTTGGACTAACTGAAATTGTTATCCCGATACACATTAGGCCATATGGAAACGCGCAACCTTCAATCCTTGAAACCAATGTTACGTACTGGGGACTGGCGAAAGAACATAGTCTGATAAACATGTCTCATTATAGTAAGGTCTTTAATGAAAGGATTTATTTCAAGGCAGGAGACTTCCTGTATCCGGAGACGCATTGGGATCAAGTGTCAAATATTGTCACATCGGTTACAAATCTATTTTGGGTGGCACAAGACGCAGAATATCTTGATTCCGCACATATTGAAAAAGAAAGAATGATAACGTTGTTTGAATCCTTCAGAAACCTAACGACAGTTTATGATTGGGTAGAACCAGAAGAATTTATTCAATCTGCTGTTCCTGTTTTCGGATGGAAGGAACATTCATGGACTTTCACGAACACAGAGGTCTATTCTTCGTCTCCCCTTCCTTTTGATTCACCCACTAACGGAAACGTGTATTCCTTAATTAATACGGAATCTGTTTCTCATGTAACATTTATGACTTCAAAGACAATGCTGCGAAATTCACAAACAGGGAAATACCCTATTTACCCAAATTTATGGTACAATGAACCCCAAAACAGGCCTGTTTTTGGAGATTTCCCTTTCCCAAGTTTTACGAATCTTTCACCAATTGAAATGTGGGTAGAATATTGGGAATCAAATGATATAAGTAATATCATTTGTTTTCAAATTCCGGATATGGGTTCTGATAGAGTCAAATCCGTTCTCACTTCTGAAGTTTCAAAAGTCTTTGAAGGAAAGGGAAATTGGTGGTCAACGATTCCTGGAAGTCTAGGAATGTTCAGCAACTGCTATATTTATCCGAGTCTAGAAAAGCTTACAAACACATTATCATATGATATCGAATTCACGAATGAACCACCTTATTTCGTCACTAACTGGTATACAGAGTATAATATCAAATATAACCCACGTATTACGACAAACACATTTCAAGAACTGATGGAAGTCGCGAAGAAACTAAACGCAACGTTACACGAAGCTTCCCAGATTTCAGATGATCAAACAATACTTTATGAATATTCCTCTATAATGAGTGATGGCACCAATGCTCCTTATGAAAACTCTTCTGACTGGTTCGCTGATGCCCAAGTTGAAGATTCTACGCAGGTTTATACAAATAATACTATTAGTAGTTTCTTTTCTGATAATGTCAGTTTGGAAGGAACTACATCTGCTTGGGAATGGGAAAATACAAGTGAATACAGTAAAGACGGAAGAATAGAAGTATCTTCAGGTAGCGGAGGTTCTTCTGAATTTTCAGGATCTATAGAAAGTCGTAGAGAAAAAATAACTGGTCTTATGCTTAGTTATCCTAGTCTTTTCGCGCTGACGAATGGATATGTCAGCGAAGTATGGATATATGCAGTGGTTAAAACAAGCGTGATAGAGCCATTGGCGACGTGTGCTCCACAGGAATATCATTTGTCGTGGTTGGAAGATAATATGATTGGAGTGCCAATTGAGAAATACACACGTTATGAAGATTATTTCCTTACTCCGACGGGAGACACAACACCCCTGTCTGATTTTACCGTTCCCGGATATGATTGCTGTGAACATGATTTTCCAGAAGGTTTCATAAGGAATCAGACACAAAAAGATGAAATTTATGACAATATTCCTTACTGTAAAATAAAACTAAACCTTGTCAAACATGTGGTTGATCCCAAGGAATTGATAAGATTTGATTTTGGAATAGATTCCGTATCCTTGCCATTTGATAATTTTCAAACAGTTTCCGCTATAGAAGAAAGTCATGACGGGTATTATGATTATCAAACATTAATCCAAGATGAAGAAGGAAGTAACTATGTGACAGAAACTCATAACTATATTTCTATGCAAGAATATACAGTTTCTAGTCTAAATAATTCTGCTTACCCTGAATTTTGGGTAATGGTTAAATGGAATTGGAAACACATGAACCCGGACAACATATATAAACCAGAAGAATACCAACCGGTTTGGTATACGAATTCCTATGATAAGCTTATACATCCATATACGAACAATCCTTCATCTACGAATACACCCTAAATAATCAGGGTTCTTCCGGAAGAGAAGAAACAAAATAAGAAAGTTTCCAACCAGGTTCTAGTATCGTCGCCGTGAAGAAAACATCAATAATTCCAGAACCAGAATAGACAAGATTGGAAATACAGATATTTTCGGATGTTTGTGAAGGTGCCAAGAGTGTCGCGAAAACAACGTCTTGCGGCTGAAGAGACAGACGCAAACTAGCGGAACCTTCCGGTATTTCCACGATATTTAGAGATTCGATACTGGGTTCGATGACAACTGAATATTCGAGGTTGGTATAAAGATTCATATACCCTGTACAGGCAGTGTAGCGTCGTCCGTTAGAAAGGATCAGAACAATCTGAAAATAGTATTGTGTCGGATCTAAGTCCTTTGTGTCAGAAGCTCCAAGAAAGAAAATGACTTCTCCTCGTTCCGGGGTACGGATCACTCCTTCACTATATGAATTCGTTGATTTACGTATGACATAAGTGCTGCTTTTCGAAGATTCGGAAAGATAAAATCTGGCTTCCGCACCGTTTAAATCAAGAATGTCAAGGTTTTCATCCTTCATATAGACTCGGATCATTCGGTCGTCCCCTTTGCTCAATTCAAAATTATTGTTCGGCATTTTATATAATCTCCTTGGTTTCCCCGGGAAACCGTACATCGTCGAGGTTCTGTTTATGATCCCTGTCATTTGGAAAGGATAGCTGTATATGATTTGATAATCCATATTATTAGTATCTCAAAACAAAAAAACATTATATCAAAACCTATTTTTACAAACTTATATAAGGAACCGTCTTAAAATATGTCGAGAATCACAATAGACCCTTTTGACCGAAATCTTGCAGTCACGGACAGTTACGAAGACAAAGAAAGATGCCAGACCGCAGGATGTTTCTGGGACGGAACTTCTAAAACATGGAAAATGTCTTTTACGATAGCCACATTCGAAAGGCTGATTGAGAACCTCCCTCATGCGGATATTGACCCTTCTGTCACCTTGGCATTGGAAGAACAGGCAGAAAAAGAAAAGAAGCTTAAGGAAATCCGAGATCTGACTAAAAAAAATCAAAATATCAATTTCAGGATTCCTGGTCTCAAAGTCACACCGTTCCCGTTCCAGAAACTGGGTATCCTCTATGCCGTTACCAATCAACAAGGGATGCTTTTTGGGGATTCTATGGGTCTCGGCAAAGCGATGCCTGTTGATAGTCAAGTATTTAGCCTAGCCGGTAAGGTTAGAATCGGGGATCTTAAAGTAGGTGATAAGGTAGTCGGAAGGGACGGAGAAGAACATAATGTTATCGGTGTATATCCACAGGGATTAAGGGAAGTTTGTAGAATAACATTCAGTGACGGATTTTCAATCGTTGTGGATACAGACCATCTATGGTATGTCTGTTCCAATTCTCAAAATTCAAAACGAAACAAAGACAAGGATATCGGGGTCGTTCTATCTACCAAACAGTTGTTGGATGTAAACGGGAAAAGCACAAGACATGGGACGGGCCACAACAGCGACAAAGTTTATGAATTCAGCACCTACTACAAAAAGGATAACGGAGACAATTCTTGGTGCATCCCTGTTGTCAAACCCATACGGTTTAACCCGAAAGAAACGAGCATCGACCCTTATACTTTAGGTGTGTTTATCGGAAACGGATGTATACACAAAGACGGATACATTGCGGTCAAGAAGGAATTGGTTGAACTCGGTCTTAACGGTAAACGGTCTTGGGAGAGGTTTATACCAAGCTGTTACAAGTACAATAGCGTTGATGTAAGGCTAGGGGTGTTGCAAGGCCTTATGGATACCGATGGATGTGCCGGAGACTATTCTACGGAGTACTGCACCGTTTCCAAGACCCTCTGCGATGATGTCGCGGAAATCATACAGACATTGGGAGGGATAGCAAGAATCAGTACCAAAACACCGACATACACTTACAAGGGGGTAAAGAAACAGGGAAGGACGGCTTATCGGGTAAATATCAAACTTCCTCCTGAGATGGAACTCTTCCGTTTAAAGAGGAAAAAGGAAGTATATGACAAGTGTAATAAATGCTTACCAGCGCGTTACATTTCAAATATTGAAAAACTGCCCGAGAAGCAAGAAACCGTTTGTATCGCGGTAGACGCGCCTGATCATCTATATGTCACAGAACACTGTATCGTCACCCATAACACTATTCAGGGAATAGCGACGGCGATAGTATTGAAGAATCAGGGTAAGATTAAAAACTGTCTTGTCATTACACCCGCAAGCTTGAAATTCAATTGGCCTCTGGAAATAGAAAAATTCAGCGATGAAAAGAGTATTGTCATTGACAGCAAGAAACCAGAGGACAGAATCAGACAATGGCTTGACGACAGCGCTTTCTTTAAAATAGCTAATTATGAACTGGTAGTGGAAGACCTCGGGGCAGGGCGTGAAATCAAAATCAAGAAATCAATGACGGCAGAGGAACGAGAAAAAGCAATGCTTCGTAAGCTTCACAAACTCGTAAAACAGAAACGTTTGGAAAGTATCAAAGATAGGGTTTGGGATCTTGTGATTATGGACGAGGTACACGCCATAAAGCATAACGGCAGTAAAAGATATCAGGCTTTGAAGAATATCAAAGCAAGGATCAAAATAGGACTTTCAGGGACACCGATGGACGGCAGACTTGAAGAATTGTTCAATGTCTTGAATATCATCTGCCCTGGAGTATTAGGATCAAGGGAAAGTTTCTTTAAAGATCATATGGTTACGGACATTTTCGGGACAGTAAAGGGGTATAAGAAACTTCTGGAAGTACAGGAAAAAATCGCTCCGTTCTTTATTCGAAGATTAAAAAAAGACGTACTTAAGGATTTGCCGGAAAAGCTGTATGAGAACAAGGTCATTTCTTTGTCTGATGAAGAAATGAAAATTTATAAGATGATTAAAGCGGGAAAACATCCTTGTGTCATCGATAACCAGAATGGACAACCGTGTTCTGCTATGGTGAGGGCTATCCGTTGTATGCAATTCATCAACTTCCCGCAAATGCTTGAACCGAATTGTAAGAAAACGACGAAGATTGATGTTTTTCGTGACGTTTTGGAAGAACTCATAAAAGATAACGGACAGAAGATAATCATCTTTACTCAATTCAAAAGACTCTTAGATATTGTTGATAAAATCCTGAAAGAAATGAATTTGAAATTCTTAAGGATTGACGGAGACACAGACAAAAAAAACCGCACTGATTACCAGAAGATATTCAACGAAGATATGAGTGTTGATGCAATTATAGGTACGGATGCGATGTCAACAGGACTTAACCTCATAGGGGGAGATACTGTTTTAAATCTTACACAGAGTTGGCAACCTGCCATTATGTCACAAAGAGAAGATCGGAGTTATAGAATCGGAAGAAAGGGAAATGTCACAGTGTTGAATTTTCTTTGCAAAGATACTATAGAAGAACGGATCAGAAGCACTTTATATTCAAAAGACAAAATAACTTCTGATACTTTAGGAGACGGAACTGATGAAGCTGTTCTTCTGAAGATGAACCCGGAAGAAATAGAGAAACTCATGTAGGGAAGTTTATGAATAAAGGAATCATTAATGTTTAAAAACGACATGGTAGAAGAAAAAAGTTGGGAAGAATTCAAAAATTCAAAAATGCTTTGGTTTGTGAATCGTTTGATTCACATTTTTGGATGGGCGATTGTCATTGAAGCTTCTGAATCTGGAGATTCAAGGGCGTTCCCTGCCAGAGTAAAATTCAGGGGATTTTCGGAAAAGGTTGAAGATGAAGGTTTCATAGGAATTTCACAATTCATGAAAGATAACGCGGAAGAACTTTTAAAGGAATCAAAAGAATGAGACTCATAACAGCAGTAGAACAATATGAAAAGAAAAACGGAGATGTTTCTATTTTTCTTGCAGGAGGGATTCAGAAGACAACGGAATGGCAGAAAGAAGTCATCGCGGGTCTTCAATGTAAATTTGACAATATAGACCGTGTTGTCGTTTTTAATCCAAGACGGGAAAATTTTCCCATTCACGATCCGAATGCCGCACAGGAACAAATCGCTTGGGAATATGAAATGTTGAATATCGCCGATATCTTTTCAATGTATTTCGCGAGCGGCGAAAGTGACCAGCCTATCTGTATGTATGAACTTGGGAAACATCTGGAAAGACGTTTTGCTAACAATGATATTGATAGGGTTATTATTTCTTCTGAACCAGATTATAAACGATTCCAAGACGTTCAAATTCAGACGCGCCTAGTCTGTCCGAATATGATAATCAGTAATTCTCTTGATGAACATATCAAACAGATTATTTCAGTTATACGTTGGCAATTGCTTTTGCAAAATAATAAGGATGGTATTAAGTAATGGGTGTTTTTGACGGTGGAGTAGAACTTGAAAGAATAGTTCTTAAAACTCTTTTGACGGATGAATCTTGTTGTCTTCTAAATTCGACAAAGCTTAAAGAAGATTATTTTAGTTCCGAAGCTAGAAGATTTGTTTTTAATGAAATAAATAAGGAACTGATACAGAACAACTCGGCAATGTCAGAACAGGTTCTTGAAAGCATTATCACTCTCCAACACGGAAACGAATATGTTACCTACATGGGTGAAAAGAATCTTATCTTGAATGCAAAGACTACGAAAAATATAAATTCTGTTATCAGGCTTTTACATGAGATGTGGGTCGGGAGAGAAACTAATGCTTGTTTAGAATCCGTGGCTGAATTAATAGGAAGTGGTCATTTTGTCGATGCCGCTAAGTTGTTCAGACAAAAAGCTTTTACGATCCAGATTGAACAGAATGTTAAAAAGACTAAGGAATTTTTTTCATCGATAAAAGAACGAATTTCAAGGGTCAGAGACAAGAGAGATAATCCGGAAAAATATAGGGGGCTCAAAACTGGCTTGGCCACATTCGACCTACAGACTGGAGGTCTTTTCCCAGGAGAAATGACTTTGCTTGCGGGCGTAACCGGATTGGGAAAATCTACGATTTTAAAACAGATGGAATATGGATTACTCCTCAACAATCCCGGCAAGAATGTTCTTCATATCGCGAATGAAGAGTATGAGGATCAAGTTGATTCTAAGTTTGACTCCGTATTTACCGGGATCGATTACCACTCTTTTAAGTTCGCAAGGAAAGAAGATGTTCCGGAAGAAGTCCTTAAAAACTGGGAAATACACATAGAAAAAATCGCAAAGGAATGTAAGGGAAAATTATTCACAAAAGAAGTGCCTGCATTTTCTGATGTCAGCTTGATAAGGAGGGCAGTACATGAACTCAAAGCACAGGGTATCGATATTCATGCTATCTTCATTGATCATTTACCCAACATGAAACCGGTACAACCGGCATACGGAGAAAATAATGAAAGAGAGAAGTGCGCGGCAGAATGTAAGGAATTGGCAAGGGAATTGCAAGTCCCTGTGGTAGTCCCCACTCAGGCGGCGACAGTCGTTGAAGAAAAACAGAACAAAGGCAAGAGGGCAAGCAAATTGGACGTTTACGGTTCAAAAGCACAGATTCACCATGCTAATACGTTTTTCATTATTACGTTTCTCGGAAAGGATGCGAAAACGATAAGAAGTGATGGAAGTCCTGAAACACTAGAATATCTCCGTGATGTATTTATTCTCTGTGACGTTAAGAAAAATCGTGATGGAGCTTGTTTCTCCTTTAAACTCAGGCACCACGTAAGAAACGGAAGGATGGAAGAAATAGAAATCAGCCCTGAAATCAAGAAACGCTTTGAAGAAGAAATGGCGGCAGCACTAAAATCAGGAGATTTTTCTACTTCTATCATTGATGAAGAAGCGCCGAAAAAGGATTCCGCAAAGGGAATTACGGTGTTGGAACAAGATGAATCAGAGCATGGTGAAGGATTCTAAACCAGAATCTATTAGTGGCTGATGTAAAACAGAAAACAGAAAGGGAATAAAATGTCAGAACACAAATTATTGACGCAACAGCAAACAGGAACGCAATTCACGGGGATATACTTCGTATCAGCAGTTTCTATTAAGAAGACAGTAACAAAGAAGGATTATACAGAATTCGCGCTTAGGGATAAAAGCGGTTCGGTTTTCGCTAAACAGTGGGAAAATAATCAGAATGTAAAGAAGGGTGATTTCGTAGAAACCACAATCAGCGTTGAAGACTATAAGGGAGCTCCGTCTTATATCATCAACAAAATCATAACAACGAATCCTCCGTTGGACATGGCGAACTATTTGCCTTGTGTCGAAAACATAGAGGAAGAGATGAAAGAATTCAATGTCAACATCGCGTCGGTAAACCTCATCGCGGAAGATTTGAAATCCGGTATTGAAACTGTTATTTCATCTGTTTTGTCTAATTCCATTATCAAAGCGTTAGGTAATTCACCTTCTGGTCTTGGTGT
The DNA here is from genome assembly GCA_023227695.1 of Paludibacteraceae bacterium. Taxonomy (GTDB): domain Bacteria; phylum Bacteroidota; class Bacteroidia; order Bacteroidales; family Paludibacteraceae; genus RGIG10190. Next base: position 90,035 of record JALNVE010000001.1, on the reverse strand, counting down.
TTATTACGGGAAACAAGGTAGTGCTGTTCAAAATGCTAACCGTATTTTCAAGCTTGCGAAAAACGTTAGTTTGGCATATGGTCTTAAAAAGGATGAAGAACTTGTCCTATTGACTTCTTGTCTTTTTTCAACCCTTCCTTGCATAGATTGTTATGCCATGAATGAATGCGCTCCGGAAGAAACAAAGAGTGGAAGACTTCTTGGTTTCAAGTCTCTGATGCAGATGCGTCTTTTCGGGGCGTGGAAGGCCCTTAAGACGGCCCCCAACAGGGAATGGCTGTTCCGTATCCTTCACGTTCTCGGATGTGATGAAAGCAGTCTAAAGCCTTGTACGAAGGAGGCTATTATCTTTGCAAAGATTCGTCAAATCGACACGTTAATTAGTGAAAGTTTTGATTATATCGAACGAGAGGAATGTTGGGAAGATGGATTTTCAACATTTGATGTTAAAAACGGGCGTCGTTATTACGTTAGTCCAATAGCTGGAGAATAAGGGGACACCCTTATGTCACAACAAGAAGACCGTTCAGAAGTATGGGAAAGATACAGAGACATAAAATGGTTGATGGAAATCATTGATTTGCCTCTGTGTCTTGACCGACTTAATATCGAAATGTCTAAGACAACCGGTCTGAACTGGGAAGGTTTTTGTCCAGATCACATGTTGTTTAAGGGTTGTCTCCCTTCTGACCCGAGATGGTATATAAACACAGATACGGGGGAAACCTGTTGTCAGACGGAAGGACGTGGCAGCAATATTTTATTTATTGCAGCTAGGCTTCTCAAGATTCCGAACAGTCAACGAGTTTCAGAAGAAGATTGTGAAAAGGCTATCTCTTTTTTAGCAGGAAGAGATATCAGTGAAAATGATATTTCCTTCCTTAGAACACAAAGCCTTTTAAAGAGAATATCCTGTCCAAAGAAAGTCTCCGTGACTCCGGGAAAAAGATACGTTGATGAAATTGAAAAAGGAATGAAGACAGGGTATCTTTCTTCTCAGGCAATCAACTATTTTCTTTCTCCTGTCGGCAAGCCACAAACGAACATTAATATTGACACACTCAAACATTTTCATGTGTTTGAAAGGACAACCGGGAAATATGTCAATAGAGCTACGATTCCGATAATAATGATGGGAAAGGTGGAAGGGTTTGTTGCGATAGATATTCTCGGTAAACAAGAATGGATAAAACTTCATCCGACATTAGAAGAAAAGGATTATAGAAAGACCGTTTATCCGGGTCTTTATGCTGGTTTTTCTAAAAAAGATATTGTTTACGGATATGATGAATGTGAAAAAAACGCAGATTTCATTATCCTTACTGAAGGTGCAAGAGAAGTAATGAAACTGTGGCAGGAGGGGTTTAAAAACAGTTTGGCGATACTAGGCGCATACATGAATGATGAACAAATCCTTTTGCTTACCAAACTTGCACCTAAAAAAGTAGTATTGATGTTTGACGGTGATGGGCCAGGAAGGAAAATTTCCCAAAAAGTTAAAGAACGGCTTGAAAAACTATTTACGGTAGAAGTCGTTGAATTACCAGACGGCGTTGACCCTAAGCAGTTAGACAGAAATCAAATTCATTTTTTTTTGGAGAAAGCGAAATGATCGGATATATTAAAGAATGAGAACAGAAGATTTTACTTATTTTAAGTTCCCGTTTTATGAATTCAATCCTATCCAATCGAAGGTTATTCCTCTAGTTGAAAAAGAAGGTAATCTTATTGTTTCTTTTAAGCCCGGAACGGGAAAAACAGCGATAGCAGAAGCTTGTTTTGCTTACCATCTGAAGTCAAGTTCACAAAGAGTCGCATACATATGTCCTTTCAGAGCCTTGGCGAATCAGAAAGCGGAATCATGGAAAGAAAAGTTCCACGGATATGGTGTTAAAGTAATTTCCGGTGATTCTAGCACTTCTCTAAGCGACCTCGTAGAAAAAGACAGGATTATCATTTTCACGACAGAAAGCTTTGATATGCATATTAAAAATTGCAACGAATATTCCTGCATTTGCTTCGATGAAGCGCATCTTGTCGGGGACTCCGAAAGAGGGAAGACATATGAAAGCGCAGTAATAAAAGCCGCCGAAACATCAAGAATAATATTCCTTTCAGGAACATTGACAAACGCTAAAGATTTGGCGAAATGGATTAAAATTATTTCAGGAAAGACTACTTACTGTTGTGAAAGCCAATGGACTCCCAATAAGTTTGATATCAGATACCATTATGTGGAAAGGTACAAAGAAATTGAAACCGCTGTCAAACTTGTCAAGGAATACCAAAACACAAAGACGATAATTTTCGTCCATTCAAAGTTGGTCGGAAAATCCATTATGAATGAATTGAAAAAGAATAAAATTAGAGCCGTTTTCCATAATTCCACACTCCCCGAAGGTAAACGGAAGAGGTATGAGGATTTGTTCGAAAATATCTATAGCGGGATAGACGTGATTGTCGCGACATCAACTCTCGCGGCAGGCGTCAATTTGTGAATTTAAGCTACCCCGGAAATGGTTTCTCGGGTTTCTAAAACGTGTAAAACACGATATCGAAAGGAAGAAAGAAATGTTTTCTAAATACGAATTGGTCTGTTTCAATGAACAAGGAAAGGAAAATTTCCCTGACATCGCTGATTCCGTTTTTTTGTTTGTCGCGAATATCCCCAACAATGAAAGCTACTGTATTGTAAAGGGATTCAGAGGAAAGTATACTCTTGGAAATGAATTCGTTGAACTTTCTTCAGATTTGAGAAAGCTGACTTTAGAAGAAATTGAAAATTGGTTTTCTGAATAACGGGGATTGTTTGGTTGTCCTTCGGGTGGTCAAATTCATATCAGCAATGACCGCTTTTTATAGGAAGTCTTGGAAAGCAAAAAATGGCAGAACACGTAATTATTACAGGGGTAAGACGAGCCAGGGAACTTGTCGGTATTCAAGAGCTTAAGCAAATGTGCGGACGCGGAGGCCGCACACAGGACGGCAGAACCTATTGTGCAGATATCATCCTGACATATGATGATATGGTCATAGAAGATTCCTTACAGAAGGAAAAATCTATGCCTGTTATATCGACGCTTTCAGACATGAAGAACCTTTGTTTTTATCTTCTCCCAAGACTTTCTATAATAGGCAGATTCACCGAATCTGATATTCAGCATTTGTATTCTAAGACGTTCGCATTTTTCCAAGGTAAAGAAATAGAAATTTCAAAGGTGATTTCTTATCTTGAAGAAAACGAAGCGATTGTAGAGGTGACGGGGATGGAAAAAACCAGAAGTTGGACTGTTGATAGTCTAGGGACTATCGCCAGCCGACTTTTTCTCCCGGTGAAAGACGTAAAGCTTCTTTATGATAACTTTTTGTCTTTAAAGAAGAATGGAGATATTGAAAAGGATGCTTGTTTGGCTTGGGCATTGGGGAATCTTGATAGCATACGTATAACCGGGGATTATGGAGAATATCATCGGGAAGAAATATCCAACTTTAAAGGAGACCTCCCCGTTGATTATTCTTGTGAAGACGGGGCAATACTTACGGCTTCCCTTTGGTGGTGCATCCTTGGGAACGGAATTCCTGGGAAGAATATGTCAACGAATGTAAGAAAATTGAAAAAGACTTGGCACAGGCTGAGACAGGCATTGTCTTGGTTTCCAGAATTTGAAGGGAATATCAAAGTCTTGGATATCAGAATAACAAGAAGCGTAAGAATGGAATTAGTTCCATTCTTTGAAAATTGCCCCTTTCAAATGTCTAAAAACAGAGCGATATCTCTGTATGAAATCGGATATAGATCTTGGGAAGGGACAGAATCAGTTGAAACAGATGACTAAAAAAAACAAATCGATAAACTATTTTGACATGACTAGAAAGTGAAAATGTATGTCTGCTTTAGAAATAGATCCGAACACACCTGAGATTGTGTTTATGTCGAGCCTCAGAACGATGCTTAGAAGCGTTGGCATCACTCAGAATCAAGAAGCGATGGATTACTTTAAACTGATGGAAGAAGCGATTATACGTGATGTATTCCATCGTCAAAACCCTGACAATACTGAACGCTATAAAGAGCACAGAAGCCGCCAGATTTTCATTAAGATTTTTCAGAACAGGTACAAACTCACTTATGACATTGATTATGAAATTCCGGTAGGTGACAAAAGCGCGAAGATGATTGGTAATCTTTTGTCAAAATTAGAAAAAGATGAAATCCCGATTGACTATTACCTCGAATGGTTTTTTGAATCCTATATTCAGGAAAAGAAATTCACGGTTGAAAGCATTATGAATCCTTGCCAGTCTTGGGTTTTACAATCCTTCAAACTCCAAAACCGTGATTCGATGGAAGAAATTAAAGAAAAGAAAAAAGAAGAAATCGAAATTGTTTCATTGCTTGATAAGGCAAGGGAACTTGTAAGGATAGCAAGGGTGTTGAATGAAAGTTTATTGGAAGAAGAAATTGTACAGACATCCAAGTCTTTCAAGGCGAAAGGAATCAATCTGGAAACCTATAGGGAGATGGTAAAATCATTCTCACGAAGAATTAAAACCATTAAAGAACAGAAGATGCTAGAACGACAGGGAAAACAGAAGGAAGGAGAAAAAGAAAATGGATGTGGAATTATTTCAGAATCTAAATAACGGTATTGAAAAACTTAAGTCATTTGATATTTCAGGAGTAAGACTGGAATGCCCCGAACCAGGAATTCTTGTCCTTGATCAGGATGACTTTGAAACTCATGTGTTAATCCAAGCGCCAGCCATTACGTTTTATGGATGGCATCTTTGTCGTGCTGAAGCTTGCGTCAAGCAGTTGAAAGAAGATTATGATAAATGGATGAAGATTAAAAAGTCTGAAGCGCAGGCACAGATTATGGGCGATGATCCAGATGCATACAAACCAAGTGAATCCGCCAAGGAAGCAAGAGTCTTTGTCAATTCGAGAGACCTTGCGAAAAAGACAGAAAACGGCATTGATGAAGATGAAGACTGGAGAAATAAAATCCGTTTGGCAGAGGAATATCGGGATACGATTAAAGCATGGTATGATGGTTTCGTCGCAAAGAACTGGTTGATTAAAGTTTATGGAAATGTCCTTGAAAGCGACGGACGAGGTTTGCGGAAAATAGATGATAAAGATGCTGTTTTCGGTAAAACTTCAATCAAGTCAAGGGTTCAAAAAAGCTTTAATAAAATTTGATAAAACAATCTATTATGGGATATGCAGGGATGACAGTCATCTTTGCGTCCTGTAAAATAAAAAGAGGCCGGTTTACGGCAAAGTGAGGTAAAATGAATAACACAGAAAGATTAAACAAACGTGAAGGAAAGTCTTCCGACAACGGAAGCAAAATCGGTGGTACCGGAGAAAAGAAGGGCTACGTGAAAATGGGCACGGTTCATGAAAAATGGGAACCGGGTACAACTACAGTCCGAGCGGTCGGAGATTTCTACGAAACTCACATGCATGGACTTTCTCCAAATGATTTCGGAAGCGTGGGTGTTATGCCCAAATCCGCCTTCGGAGGGAAAGGGAGTGATTTTATCCCTTGGGAAGTGTGTTGCTTGGATTGGGATATGATTTATGATGAATACAGAAAGGAGAGGTCTTGTCCGTTCTGTAAGCTCAATTTTCGCGCTTCATGTATGTTGAAGAATGAAGATTTGTCAAAAGAAGATATCGCGAAATATACACGGATTAAAAACGCTTGTCATGCTACTTCAAAAATCCGTTGGAATATCATTGATAGAAACGATCCGACTTATACTTTCGTCAATCCGGACGGCACAGAATCTAATGTTAAAGGATACAAGATCGGTGGTTTCGGTATGTCCGTCTTTAAGACAGGAATTAAAGGTCTTTTCACGATGGCCGGTGGAGATATCGCTGACGTTGAAAGCGGTATTGATTTTAATCTCAAGCGCGGCAAGGATGAAAAAGGGAAAACGGTTTATGAAGCCATTCCAGTGATGGAAAAGGGAGCCATGAAGTTTACACCGCTTACTGATGAACAGAAGTCATGGAAGCTTTGGAATATCCCGGAGATTTTCGGGAAAGACTGGAATTTTGAAAAAATTTATCCTCTTATGCACGAAGAATTTCGTGAATTGTTGGACATGACGGATGAAGAATTTCGTGAATTCAGCGGCTACACCGGAAAGAAGACAGAAGAACATACAGAAGAAAAAGAAGATAAGAAAGATGTAAAAAAAAACAAGAAGGTAAGGACGATTCCGGTGCAGGAACCGCAGGACGAAGACCTTCCGTTCTAAAAGAAAATTCTGTAGAGACCTCGAATGAAGCTTCTGATTCTTTGGGCTTGTCTGTCGCCAAAAGTTTTCCTTGTTGGGGATATTTTGATCCCAAAGAATCAGAATGCCAATCCTGTAAATTTCAGTCCGATTGCGTAAAGAATATGAAGTAAAGGTATAAAACAAATGGCTAAAGAAATAAAAGCAAAGCCTACGCGCTTTGAGAACATGCAGAAATTGGCTGACCTTATAAATAAGAGTCAGTGGGGTGGCGAGAACCATGATATCGCTGGTGTGCTAGGAGGAACCGTCGTTTCAAATGTCGAACGTATTTCGACTACAAATCGAGATATCGACTGGGCGTGGGGAGGTGGGTTACCGATAGGTAAAATTATTGAGCTCTTCGGTGGTGAATCTTGTCTTGATAAAGATACTTTTATTAAGTTTCAAACGTGGAAGGACGGTAGACAGATTAATGAGAAAGGAGGAACAATAGAGCGTCTTTATGAACGTTTTACCGGGGATATTACAGTAGGTCGAAAACAAGGAAGGCATCTTCAAGAAAAAGATTGTGATTTTTTTGTTATTTCTTGCGACCACGAAGGGAAAATGATTCATAATAAGGTTGTCGGAGTCGTTAAAACAGGAAAGAAACCATGTTTTGAAGTCGTTACAGAGGATGGCCAAAAAATTACGTCAACTCTTGAACACAAATTTATGGTAGATTCTGGGTTTAAGCCTCTTTCTGATCTTAAAATAGGCGATCTAGTCTATGTTCACAATAACACAAGAACACATGGTCAAAAAGATCATGAATATTATCCTGAAATTTTGGTTAAGTACCATCCTCATGCGAAAACAAAAATTATTAATGGTTACACATATTACCGCGTAAAAATATCACACGCCGTTCTTGAAGCAGATAGAAACCAAATGTCGTTTGATGAATACCGAGACTTTCTAAACGTAGCGTCAAAAGAAGAAATCGACAAAATTAAAACCATCCCAGAAGGCCTACACGTTCATCACATTGATGAAAACGTGAACAATAACACCGCATCTAATCTTTTGGTGATTAATTCAAAAGATCATGGTGTTTATCATTCAAAAATGAAGCTTAAAAATCTGAGTTTCATTGCTGCCAAGACAAAAATAACTTCAATTATTAATGTCGGAGAACGAGAAACTTATGATATTAAGTGTGATTTCCCTAACAATAACTTTGTAGCCAATAACTTTATCGTTCATAACAGCGGGAAATCGACGCTTGCTTATCATATCATCGCGAGTTTCCAGGAAAATTATCCTGAAAAGGGTATCTTGCTTTTGGACACGGAACATAGTTATGATCCTCTCTATGCAGAAGCGTTAGGAGTTAAGGCGCAGGGAATCATCCATACAGAAGCGGAAACCGGAACAGACGCGCTAAACATCGCCAAACTCGCGGCGGAATCAGACTGCGGCATCGGCTTAATCATCATAGATAGCATCGCGGCTCTTACTACCAAAAGTGATGACAACGGCGATATCGGAGATCAAACGATGGCAGAACAGGCGAGAATGGTTTCTCAGGCTATGCGTGTTTTGAATAGTCTGATTACTAAGCATAACATCACATTGCTTTGTACAAACCAAGTTCGTGAAGCCGTTGGACAGTGTTTTGATTATAGCACTCCGATTACGCTTAAAGATGGCACTATCATGGAAATCGGAAAACTTGTTAATCAAAAGATTAACTGCGAAGTTCTTTCATATGATCCTGTTTCAAACAAAATAGAACCGAAGACGGTTACTAATTGGTTCGACAATGGACCAATGGCAGATGGCGAACATTTCTTACAGTTTAAGCTTTCAACTCTATGTGGCTTTGGTAAGGGAGGAATTCGTAAAATAAACGTTACCCCTAATCATATTATTTTCGTTCCTCATGGAGAAAAGATGGCTAGTGAAATTAAACCAGGAGAATCAGTATTGATTCCAGAATGGAGTTATTATTCTAAAGACCAGCATGAAATTATTCTTGGAAGTATGTTTGGAGACGGAAACCTTAGATATGACAAGGGTTCTCCTCGTGGAACGTTAAGGTTTATTCATTGTCAAGAACAGACCGATTATTGTTCTTGGAAAGCGGAATCTTTCGGCGAAGAAGTGCGTTTTGATATAAGAGGCCGTCCTCAATTTGAGACAAAATCATCTTCAGAGTTTGACCAGTATAAAGATTTCGGGAAGAAGCAGTTTCCGCGAGAAATTAGTCAAGAACACATAGACAATCTTTCTCCTAAATCTTTTGCGATTTGGTATATGGATGATGGCAACTTTAGCGGAAGTCATGAAAAAATAGGTTTTGGGAAGTGTAGAATCGGTTCTTCCTCAATTATTGGTAGAGACTTGGAAAAAATTGCCATAAAATCAGAGGAACTTGGTCTTGGACTTCCAATGTTTAAAGAAGGTGTTGGTCTTGTTTGGTATGGAGAACAAAGCGGGATGTTCCAGCGTGGAATTTCAAAATATGTCCATCCGAACATGAGATATAAAATAAAGAAAGGGATGCCTGATTTTGATTGGACCGTAGAACGGAAAGAGAAAGAACTTGTCCCTGTCGCTAGGACCGTTCAGTCAGTTTCTGTTTATGTCCCTCCCAAAAGACAAAGGAACAAATTCGATATAGAGGTTGACGGAAACCATTCTTATATCGCAGGAGGAATGATTGTTCATAACAGCTATGGAGATAAGACCACGACTCCTGCTGGTAAAGCATTGCGCCACTATGCCCACATCCGCGCAAAACTTTCACGTATCGGTCAAATCAAGGTAGGTGAAGCCGTTGTCGGCGTAAAGGTTAAAATGAGCTGCATCAAGAACAAAGTTGCTCCTCCGTTCCGTAATGCTGAATATACGATTACTTTCGGAATCGGAATTGATTCTGTCATCGGATGCGTGGAAAAGGCAATTTCACTCGGGATCATCGTAAAGAAGGGCGGATGGTTTAGTTTTAACGGGAAAACATGGCAAGGGCAGCAGACGGTTGTCGATGAAGTCAGAGGAAATGCTGACTTACGGAAAGAAATCAACGCCGCAATTGACAGTATTTCCGATTCTCCCGACAAACGAGAAGGCACGGAAATGACAGAAGAAGAAAAGAAGGAAATCGTTTCTGAAGAAGAAAAAGATGATGCTAATATTTCAGTTGTCTAAAAAAGATGACGGATATTAAGTGAAGAGGGTGGTATGAAAATTATCACCCTCTTTTCCTATTTTAAAAAAGGAATTTAGACATGAAAAATCTTATACTTATCGACGCTCACAATTTGGCCTATAGAATGCTTTTCGGATTTAAGGCCGGAAAACAAGGACTATCAAGTTCGGGTAAGGAAATAAGCATTATCTATGGGTTTTTACGTCAAATTTTGTCTTTGATGAAAGAATACGCGAATTCTGATGTCATCATCGTTTGGGATTGTAAATCTAAAAGAAGGGTAGCATTGACCGATAAAGCCAAAGCTGCAGGTTTAATAAAGACAGGGTATAAAGAAGAAAGGAAATCTCTTTCAAAAGCAGATGAAGAAACCCTTGGAGTGCAGATAGCCTATCTTAAAACGGAAATCCTTCCAAAACTAGCGGTAAGTCAAATAAGCGTGGAAGGATATGAAGCGGATGATGTTATTTTCAGTTATGTCAACAAATATAAAGATCATGCTTGTTACATTATAAGCAGTGACAGGGATTTTTATCAAGCACTATCTTTGCCGAATGTTCAGGTTGTAGACTGTATAAATCATAGGGTATGGACAAAAGAAAAGTTTATGGGAGAATATGGATTTGATCCTGAACTATATGTGGATTACGGAGCCTTTGTGGGAGAAGGGAAAGGAGGCGACAATATTCCGGGTGTCCCGTCTTGTGGAGATAAGACAACACGCAAATTTATCAAAGAATACGGTGATGTGGAATCGATCATAAGCGCGTTGTCTAAAAAAGAATCCCGTACGTTAAAAGAAGAATCTGTTTTGAAAAATCTAACTTTGCTTGGTTTGTCCTATGATCTGAAAAAAATGGATAATATTGAACTTCCAGATTATTCGATACAAGAAACAAATGTTGAAGAAACTAAAAAGATGCTGATTTCATGGGGATTCATAAGTTTCCTCAAAAATTTGGATGTTCTTTGTGGAGAGGGTCGTGTTTCTCATGACTAAAATTATACTATTCAAAAGGCGGTTAAGATGAAAATAGCATTAGCAGGCCCGGCGGGAACAGGGAAATCAAAGGTTGCGGAATCAATCAGTAATAAAAAAGGAATACTCTTCTTGCGTGCGAAGGACATAACAAATCCAATCCTAAAGAGAGACGGATATGATTATTCAAGTGGAATGAAAGTAGAAAAATTCTTACAGACGATACCAAGACAAATGGAACTTCTGAAGAAGACGAAAGAAGCACAGTCACTGTCTATGTTTATTACCGATAGATGTTTTGTTGATCTGGCCGCATATGCTTTGTCAAGCACAGAAACTTTGGACACAGAAACGATAGACAAGATTGTTTCTGATTCAAAAACCTATTGTTCAAGATATTCCCACATCTACCTTTTCAAACTAGGGAAGTTGTTAGACAACAACAAGAGAACGCTATGCTGGAACTATCAGGAAATGATATACATGCTAGAATTGGGTCTTCTTACAGATTGGAAAATACCGTTTACGATTATAGAAAACAATGACATGGACCCGTTCCCTAAAGTGGAAAGGATAATCGGTGACGCATGGAATTCGGTAAAACAAGATGCGCATTAAACTATTCTGTCTATATCATTAAAAACGGAAAGATTTCCGTTTCATGGTGCCGGAATTGCCCCAAAGCCAAGAAGTTAAAATATGCATTCTGTTTGTTAAGCAAAAAGATAGACAGAAGAGACGGGACAATAAAGATACCAAAGAAATCAAAACACAAGATACGATTCAATTTCAATATTTTTGATGACTGTCGGATATTTTCAGTAGGATTATCATTTAGAATAAAGGGTAAAACAAATGGCTAGATTCGGTTTCTTTACGGACGCTCATTTAACGGAAAACCGTCCCGTTCACAGGATAGATGATTATATTAATACCATACCTGAAAAGATAGAAATGATATATGATTTCGCTGCACAGAATGAATTTGATTTTATGACATTCGGTGGTGATTTGTGTGACAGATTCCAAATATTTTCCTATCCGTTGATTAACAGAGTTATTAAAGCTATAAATCTTACCACTTATTCCTGCGTCGGAGAACATGATTTATGCGCACACGCTCCAGAAACATTCGGAGGTTCAGCACTGTCTTTTATATGTACGTATTGCCCCGATTTTAAAATACTTTGGAAACCAGTTCATTTGGAAAACGGAATATCCATCTACGCAAAGCACGAATGGGAAACAATGGAATCTGCTGAAAAGACCGAAGTAGATAAATCGAGATTTAACGTTTTGCTTTGTCACGAATTGCTCTATGACAAGAAAATGCCGTTCAAGACGACCTTTACTAAAGATCTTGATTTACCGTTTGACTTGGTTTGTTCTGGAGATCTTCATTGCGGGTTCTCCCCCCATAAGGTTAGAAACACATGGTATTGTAATCCTGGGAGCTTGGCAAGAAAAACGACAGCAGACGAAAAAAGAATGCCCAAAATGCTGATGATAGATGCCGTCAAAGGAAAAGAACCAGGAATTAGAGAAATTATTATTCCGAGATCAAGACCTGGTAGTGAGGTCTTTTCTGTTGGCATTTCGGAAACGGTAAAAAAACTCGTTTCTGGAATGGATGTTAGCGGAGTCGTCAATTCCATTAATGAAACTATGAAATTAGGGAATAATGAACATAGTGATATCTTCATGCTTTTTGATGAACATTCCAGACAGGTGAAAATCAATGAAAATGTTCTTGCTTATTATCATGAAGTTTGCGAAAAGATCAAGAAAACAAAGGTTTCGAAATGAAGACTTATTATGATATGGCTTCTTGTTATAGCATTACTGTAGATAAAGGTAAAATCATAAAAATAGGGAAGAAGAAGCTTTTTAAGTTTGATATCCTTCTAACCTATACAGATGAAGAAAAAATGAGGTATGGGAGTTTCGGAACAGCAATGTTTTCGGGGAAGAGCGGGAAACAATGCGTAGAGTATGGCAATACTTTTTTAGTAGATAGCAGTGGTGGGCGTCAGAAGGTGGATATATTGTCTGGACTTGCTTTTTGCAGGGAATCTATGCCGGATTTGTCTGGATTTACGGGGTTAAAAATACCAGTATTCTGGACCAATCTAACAGACTTCATGCCACTGTTCGGATATGTTTGTTTCCAAGAAAAACTGACGCCGATACATTCATATTTTGAACAGAAGTCAACTCCTTTAGATTCTGAAAGACATAAGGAGATTGTAGAAATCGCTGATTTCCTTCCTGGTGATGACATCGGTCAATTAGTCCAATATCTTGTTCATGGTGGCGTTGCATATAATGAGATAATGGAATCTTCTCTTCCAAATCCTTTTTACGGAAGGACGCTTTCTCTCCTCCCGTTTCGCGATTGTAAGAATAAAATGATTGTTCTTCTTACAAAGGAAATGTTTATAGAACACGTTTCAGGAAATTATCCTGATTGTCCTGTCCTTGATTTTGCTACTTATTGTCCTACGACGATAAGACTCACAGATAAACAGAAGAAAATATTCGGTGATTTTGAAAGTCTTGATTTTTATTGTGGCGTGTTCCCTGAAAAACTTTCATCTTTTTGGGGTTTAATGAATAAATTTTCTGATTCAAAAGTCAACTACTTATTTTCATATGACATGAAATATGACATCGTTGCAGGAACAAACATGATCGGATTTAAACAATCCTAACAGAATATCTATGATTTTTAAAAGGTAACAATTAAACATGAATGATGGAGTTTATACAGAAGAGTGTACAGACAGATTAACAGATTGTAAAAAAATTCTTATCGTAAAACCAGACATAAACTATGACGCATCAAGAGACCTGAAAGAAATGTGTCTTGACACAAGAGAAGTCAGCTTTACATATCCCAAATCAGGTGTTGATTTAGTTTCAGAAGTATATGCTAGCGGAGCCTCTTTTGTCCTTCAAATTGGCAAAAGACTAACAAGGAAAATCGGATTTTATGAAGGAATGACAGAAGAACTGGAAAAGGACATTTTTACAAATGTCGAGGATAAATTTTTCAACTACCATCATCATGACGAATATAGTTGGAGAGATGCCCTCGAAACTGTCGGTCGTTATGAAAAAGATACTAAAAAATGGAAGGGATTAGCTGGTCTTCTATTGGCTCAAAACCGAAAATTTATGTCCGTCACAAATCACGGCGGAATCGCGGGATGGATCAAACAAAGTCAGGTCTGTGAAGAAACAGGGATCAAACCGATTTTCGGAATGGAAGCCTATTATAACAATTACAGAGGCGACGACCCGGAAAAGAAAAAACTTAACCGCAGTGCCAACCATCTTATTCTACTTGCTAAGAACATCGAAGGCTATTACAATATCATCAAGATACACAATGACGCACAGCTAAACGGGTTCTACTACAGTCCAAGGACATGTGACGAAGCTTTGAAGAAATTCGGGAAAGGAATTTTCGCGACGAGTGCCTGTTTCGCTGGTGAACTTCCAGAATTGCTTATGCAGGACAGGGTTGAAGAAGCAAAGGCAAGATATGAATTTTACAAGTCTTGTTTTGATGAATTCTTTATCGAAATCCAGTTGATTGAAATGAAGGAACAGAAGGAACTCAACAGGAAACTGATTAAGTTCGCGCAGGAAATGGGGGCAAGAATATCTATAGGTATTGACAGCCATTATCTCTACCCAGAACAAAGTGAGACGCACGAACTTATGATGTGTATTCGTCAGGGAAGGACGATTCAAGACCTTCAAAAGGAAGATGACGATACTTGGAAATTCACGGTAAAAAATCTGTATTATCGCAACTATGATCAACTTCTTGAACTCTTCAAATCTGGCTATGTCGATTCTGATGGAAATCAACAAGATGCCTATGAAGATGATGTTTTTACATTTGATATTTTCCAACAAGCTTGTCAAAACACCCGATGGATAGCTGTAAATTGCGAAGACTATAAAGTCGATAAATCAATCAAGCTTCCGAAGCTGTATGAAAACAGCGAAGAAGTCCTTTCAGAAATGGCATGGAAAGGATTTAGAGAACACGGGTTTGATAAATGTCAGGATTCGAACACCTATACGGAACGACTAGAATATGAATTGGATGTTATTTGCCTTGCCGGTTGGGCGGATTATTTCCTTATCACGGAAATGATCGTAGACAAGGCGATTGAATTGAGAGGTGAATGGGGAACCGGAATAGGGCGCGGGTGTTTTGTTTCATGGAACAGGGTAATTACAGAGAACAAAATACCAGTATTTATATCTGATGTTAAAATCGGTGAATTTGTGTATTCGCATGACGGAACACTTAATGAAGTAATTGACAAATTTATTTATGATGTAAAAGAAGAATTAATAGAAATTGAAACTGAAGATGGAAGAAAAATCAATTGTACTTTAAACCATAGAATTCTTGTAACAAGGAACCAAAAAGAAGAATGGGTAGAAGCTCAAAACCTACTAGAAGGAGATGATATCGTAGATCTTTTTTGATTTTGGCCTCTATGCTTAGATAGTGGTAGTATTTAAAAGGAGGCTTTACATGGGGAACGTTTATCACAGAATAGAAGATGTGCCAGAATGGATTCGTCCTTTCATTGAAGAACGTACAATAAAAAGCATAGATATCAGAACGAACAAGAATGTAGAATACAAATATTTCGGGAAACTACCGATTCCTATAAACGAAATGCTAATTCATGAAAATGAATTGAATAAACATTTGAAGTGGGATGTGTCTGGTACGTGTTATAGTTGTGGAAATCATTTTGTTACGACTTGGAATTCACTTTTAGCAAGAAAAAACATGCAAAAGAAGAATTCTGTGGTAAATGTCTTCGAAAGGAACAATTTACTGAAGAATGGCGGCGGCATAATTCAGAAGCTCAGAAAAAAGTGCAAGGCACACCAGAAGCTAGACGTAAAATGTCTGAAATTTTGAAAGAAGTACATCGAAAAGACCCAGAAATAAGAAAAAGGATTGGAGAATCTTTACGTCGTGGATACAAAGAACATCCAGAAAGAAGAGAAAAAGTTTCTGAAGACTTAAGAAAACGCTGGAAGGATGCCGAAGGTCAGCAGAAGTTTATGGGACGTGGATTTTATTATGGGTGGGTATTTACAAGGTGTGGAAGAATCTTTTTTGCTAGTTCTTGGGAATTGATGTTTCTTTTATGGTGTGACAATAACATAGAAGTTTGTTCTTTCAAAAGGTGTACGGATCATGTTCCTTACAAAACGATATTAGGGAAACCCTCAAACTATTATCCAGATTTCGAAATGGAAATTGGTGGAACTCAATATGTCGTGGAAATCAAAGGAAATCTTTCTGAATTTGAAACAGTTCAACGTAAAAAAGAGGCAGCAGAATCTTTTTATTTTGGCAATAAAAGATATATTATTCTTTACAAGGCTGACTTGGAAAGAATGGGAATTCTAAAGTATAACAAAAAAGTAGAACTTTGGATTTCTGAACTTTGTGATTCTAATAAAATCGAATGTTGTGGTTTCGGCAAGTTTAAGAACACCAAAAGCTTCGAAAATTATCTCGCGAATAAATTATCCGAAAGGAAAGAAAAGCAGCGGATAAAAGAAGAGAAAAAACACAAAATGCGTCTTGATGTTAAGTGCCCTGAGTTACTCTTACAGTGGAACTACAACAAGAATGATAAAGGTCCAGACTTTTATCCATATTGGTCTTCGGAAAAGGCATGGTGGATTTGTTCAGACTGCGGGAATGAATGGAAACAAACAATTTCTAGCAGGACATGCACGCCCATAAGAAATTCTTGTCCAGTTTGTGCCAAAAAGAGGTTACGGAAGGAAATGTCAGAAAGATCCAAAAGGATGTCTTTAATACGTTTCGGTCAGAAAAATCTTGAAGAAGAAAGACTAAAGTACATTAACGAAATTAAGCGTCAAATTTCTGAGACAGGAATCGTTCCGACAAGGGAAGAATTTTTAATGAAATCAAAAATGTCGTTTGTTTATTTGTATAAAATTTTCGGGGCTTATAACTTATTAGTAGAAGAATCAGGATTTACTCCAAGAAAAAGAAAGAGAGAATAGATGTCTAAAATTAAATCGTTAAAAAAGATGGAATATAATGGGAAAGTATATGATTTGTGTGTTAGGAATACGCACACATACAATATAGAAGGATTAGCGGTACATAATTCAGCCGGTGGGTCATTAGTTTCATTTTGTACGGGGATTACAGACATTGACCCTATCAAGTACGATCTTCTGTTCGAACGTTTTCTTGATTTTAGCAGAAGTGAAATCAAGGTCAATGGATTTGAAGCCTAATACTTGACAATAGCGGACGAAAATGATAAAGTGGTTGTCAATTCGAAAGGCGTAAAAGAATGAATATTTTGTCTCTTTTTGACGGTATGAGTTGTGGTCAACTAGCTCTTAAACGTATCGGGATCATTCCTGACAACTATTTCGCAAGTGAAATCAAGACTGATGGAATTTCGGTCACGATGTCGAACTTCCCGAATACTAAACAAGTAGGAGATGTCACCAAGCTTGACGGTAAAAGTCTTGGTAAGATTGACCTTCTTATTGGAGGAAGTCCGTGTCAGGATCTATCAATTGCGATGTATAACAGAACGGGTCTGGCAGGAATTAAGTCGAAGCTTTTTTACGAATATGTCAGGCTTCTTAAAGAAACGAATCCCACATATTTCCTTCTTGAAAACGTTGGATTGATGTCCGAAGCGGATAAAGCAGTCATCACCGAAATCATGGGTGTAGAACCAATTGCTATTAATTCCCTTCTTATCAGTGCGCAATTACGAAACCGCTTGTATTGGACAAACCTAAAAGTGGAACAGCCGAAGGACAAGGGAATTCTTCTAAACCAAGTTTTGACAAGCGGATGGTCAGACAGAGACAAGGCACGTTGTCTTTTGGAATCAGATAGCCGTCCGCAGAGCAATCGGATGAAGATGTTTTATCGTTACTTCAAAACTGGCTTCACAA
This sequence comes from Paludibacteraceae bacterium, assembly GCA_023227695.1. Taxonomy (GTDB): domain Bacteria; phylum Bacteroidota; class Bacteroidia; order Bacteroidales; family Paludibacteraceae; genus RGIG10190. The sequence goes on along the minus strand of JALNVE010000001.1, from coordinate 72,597 downwards.
CGATTGTCTTTGAAAGCGAACAACACTACCTAGCATGTATGGAAAATTTCACTTCGAATTTCAATTTAAAGACGGTAACAGCAAAAGACTTGGATAAATATCATGGAGATGTCAGTGTTTATCAGAATATCCGGTTTTTGAATCAGACGGAATTAGAACGCCTACAGACGGTTGATGAAGGCTATACAAAGATTCTTACAAGAGATAAGGCCGCAGGAATCCTTGGAGATGGCTGGACTGTAGACGTGATCGCCCATATTCTAAAAGGAATCAAGTAATGAATTCATTTGAAGGAATTAACGTCCTAAGCTTATTTGACGGAATGAGTTGCGGGCAGTTGGCATTGCAAAGAGCCGGATTAAAATGCAAGAACTATTTCGCAAGTGAAATTGATAAAAATGCGATTAAAGTATGCATGAAAAACTTTCCCAATACTATTCAGGTAGGAAATGTTCTTGATGTAAAATCGGACAGCCTTCCACAGATTGATCTCATTATAGGAGGAAGCCCGTGTCAGGGTTTTAGCTTCGCTGGGAAACAACTCAATTTCGAAGACCCACGAAGTAAACTATTCTTCGAATTTGTTAGGCTTTTAAAAGAATGTAAGCCAAAATATTTCCTTTTGGAAAATGTTTGTATGAAGAAAGAATATGAAGATGTAATTTCTGGACTTTTGGGCGTAAATCCGATTATGATTAATTCCAGTTTGGTCAGCGCACAAAATAGAAAGCGTTTATATTGGACAAACATTCCACACGTAACGCAACCAGAAGATAAAGGAACCACTTGGGGAGATGTTAAGGAAAAAGGAGTAAATTCACACTCTTATTATTATACTGAAAAAGCCTTGTTTTGGTTGGCACAATCATCAAGAAAACACAATAGGGTTTTGACCGTCCATCAAGATTCTGATAAAATGCAGATGATTGAAGCATACCACTGTAAGAAATATTCAAATCAGAGATTTTTTGGAATCGTGGATTTACCGAATGACCTACAGGCTGTAGCCGCAATACGTGGAAGGTGTTTGTTTAACGGTAAACGCGTAGACGGGAAAATGAAAACGGAAGGGATGACAACGCAATATATTGAATTCAGATATGACAAAAAGACCAACTGTATTTCCACCGTGTCGAAAGATAATATTGTCGTTCCGTTCACTTTGCCAAACCGTGTCCCAGTCGGAGAATTCTTCTTCAGATATATCACGCCACTTGAATGCGAAAGGCTTCAAACAGTTCCGGACAATTATACAGATTGTGTTTCAGACACTCAGAGATACAAAATGCTTGGAAACGGCTGGACAGTAGATGTCATTGCACATATCTTGAAGGGGATCAATGAATAAAACCGAGTATCTATTAGCATGCCTTTCTGAAGAGTGTGCCGAAGTGCAGAAAAATGTTGGCAAAGCCTTACGTTTCGGGTTAGATGACATAGACCCTAATACCAAATTGGGAACCAACGGTGAACTTATCTTAGAAGAATTCTATCATATCTGCGCTGTGGTTGAACTCTTACAAGAAGATGGAATCATTAGGAAGCCAAGCGGATATTGGAAGCGTGAAATGGAAAATGATAAGAAAAAGAGGGTAACAAAGTTTATGGAATATTCAAAACAGAAGGGAACCCTGAAATGAAGGAATATAAAGACGGCATAACAGTACTTAGTCTTTTTGATGGAATCAGTTGCGGAAGACTTGCGTTGGAACGTGCTGGGATCAAGGTAAAGAAGTATTTTTCTAGTGAAATCGACCCTTGGGCGATGATGGTTTCTAAAACACATTTCCCGGACATTATCAGAATCGGAGATGTAAACAAGGTAAGATACATGGATGGCATCCTGTATACAGAAAACGGAAACTTTGATATCGGGAAAATCGATTTGCTTATCGGAGGAAGTCCGTGCCAAAGTTTTAGTCTGAACGGTAAGATGGAAGGGTTCGATGGGAAATCCGGTCTGTTTTTCCAATATGCAAGGCTTAAGAACGAATGCGATCCGACATACTTTCTTCTTGAAAATGTCGTGATGAAACCACTGTGGATTAAAACTATCAGTCTTTACTTACAGACAGGAGAACCTCGTCGGGTTAATTCGTCGCTTCTGAGCGCTCAGAAGCGACAAAGACTTTATTGGACTAATCTCGTTCCTTCTGAAATTAAAGACAAGGGAATTTTCCTTAAAGACATTCTTACGGACTTTCCTAAACGTAGCTACCGTTGGTTAAGCAAAGAACAGATGCGTAAGCTTGAAATCAAAGAATACCGTTATCAAAGTATGTACAGGGTGTTGACGCCGGAAGACAAAGCGGGATGCGTAAGCGCAAGCGGATTCTGCAATAGTCAGGACAACAAGGTAAGGATTGGCGACGGTATTCGCTATCTGACAAATGAAGAGAACGAAAGGCTTCAGACTCTGCCATATGGATATACCAGCGGCATTCCAGAATCAAAGAGGAAACACTGCATCGGTAATGGATGGACGGTTGACGTTATCTCAGAATTCTTCAAAAAATCGGAACGGAAGTCTATCAACAGACGGAAATGTTCACGCCAGAAGAAATCATATAAGAACTATACCTAAGTTCTTTAAAAGTAGGAATTGAAATAATGATCAAAACAAAACCTTTATATTCTTTTTCTGATATCGTTATGCTACCAGCCTCTGTTTCTTATATCGATAGCAGAAGTCAGTGCAATGTTTACTCAAGGTCTGACGGAATGTTGCCGCTCATTACCGCACCGATGTTTAGTGTTATCGACGTCAATAGTTTCCAGCAGTTTATAAATAATTCCATCAATGTCTGTCTTCCGCGAACCGGAAGGGACAAGTGGGTGAAAAAGACAGAATCTTTTCTTATTCAAAGCTATGGTCTTGACGAATTTAAGAGTTTGGTAGAAGAATGGTCAAAAGAGGACAATACTGTCAGACACTATGCCCTTATTGATATCGCAAACGGTCATATGAACAAACTTCTTCAGGTCATAAAAGATTCCAAAAAAAGGTTTGGAGACAGATTATGGATTATGGTCGGAAACGTGGCGTTACCAGAGACTTTCGTCAATCTTGCGGAGGCAGGAGCCGATGCTGTGCGTTTAGGGATCGGCACTGGAAATGCGTGTTTTGTTGATGGAACGAAAATCACGCTCCATGATGGGAAAACAGAAAAAATAGAAAACATCAAAACAGGAGAAATGGTTAAAACACATATTGGACAAAATGAGGTTGTTTGTAAAGCAAGATTTAAAAACAAAAAGAAGATTCTTACAATTAATAAAGAGATCACCTGCACCGAAGAACATAAATTTTGGGTAGTAGAGAAAGAAGATGCACAATTTGTTACTGACGAGAACATAGAAAAATATGCAAAATGGGTGGAAGCGAAAGACTTAGACGAAAGTAAACATTTTTTGATAAAAACGGCATAGGAGCTGGATGTATATGTTTTTCGCCAAGCAAGGAGTAAAATGAAAGAGATTAAATGTCTTGTTTGCAATAAAGTAATCAAAGGAGAAAAAGAACAATATGTATTAAGAGATTTTTATAAACATCTTAGAGTTTCACACAGAATGAAAAGGGGTGATTATTTTATCCTGTATGAATTAGATGGTAAAACGCCACTCTGTCATTGTGGGTGTAGTACCCCTGTTACGACAAAGAAAGGGTGGAATATTTGGCACAAATATTATGGGGATCACAAAAATAGAATGCCCCCGTCTCAAGAGACAATTGACAAATTAAAGATGAGTGCGGCACAAAGAAAAAGTGATTTGTTGTATTATAAAGATGTTGACAAGAATCTTCTCAAAGCTTCGTTCGATGATTTTAAAAATTCAAGAATGAACTTGTCTTCTCTTTCTGAAAAATATGATTATGACAAAAGGACTTTAAGGGACATGTGGATAGCTTTTGGATTTTGCACTACACAGGAATATAAAAGAATTGGTGCAAAAAACAATTCAATCTTGGGAACAAAAGCCAAAAGAGAAAAAATTGAAAAAGAGAAATCATTTTATCGTGAAGTTTATGACTTTATACATAGCAATCCATACTTATTTACAATGAGAGAAGTGAATAGGAAATTCGGATTCAAGTACACAGACACAACTATGCTGAAAAATCTTATGTTTTTGTTCGGGGAAGAAAATGTCGTACCATTTTTGAAATGCGGATATGCGTCGAAAGAAGAAGATTTTTTCTTCAAAATTTTGCGGTTTTATCTTGGCGGCGCAAATGTTAAACAAGGATTTAGGTTAGAAAACAAACTATACGATGGCCTTATTTATGGTAAAATCTTAATAGAATATGACGGAGAAGGTTTTTTTCATTCTTCAAAAGAAGAACAAGAAAACGACAGAACTAAAGATCAAATTGCAGAAGACCGAGGATATGTTTTGATTCGCTTTAGTCTAAAGATGATGAAAGATATATCCTTTATTAAGGAATTAGAAAAATGGAAAAGTTTAAGCTAGTTGAAATTTCTTCAATAGTCGAAGAACAAATTCGAGAAGTTATGGTTAATGACATGACGGTTTTTAAAGACCATTCTTATGTGGCAAACGGATATGTAGTTCACAACTGTACGACATCAGCGAATTCAAGCGTTCACTACCCGTTAGCTTCTCTAATCGACAATTGTTATCAAGAAAAGATGCGTTCTAATTTAAAAACAGAAATCATCGCCGATGGCGGTTTTAGTAACTTTGATCAAATTATCAAGGCAATTGGATTGGGAGCCGACAAGGTAATGTGCGGAAGTCTTTTCAACAAGGCACTTCAGAGCGCGGGAAAGACGACAGTCAGGGGAACCAACTGTATTGTTGATCAGTATTCTGAAGAAATTAAAGCCGCTTTCAAAAACGGTTTGGAGCTTGAAAAGGAATATTACGGCATGTCTACAAAACGCGCCCAACGCGAAATGGGGCATGAAGTCCTAAAGACAAGTGAAGGGATCATTAAGAAGAACCGCGTAGAATATACCCTCGGACAATGGACAGATAATTTCAAGCATTATCTTTCGACAGCAATGTCGTATACCGGGAAAACAAACCTTGAAGTATTTCGCGGCAATGTGGATTTTAACGTCATTACGCCACAGGCGTTTCAGGCATTTATCAAATAAGATGGGGATGATATGAAAGTGGATATTTATAAACAGGGAAATTTGTTTGCAGATATTGAAAAACTTCTACCAGAAGCGCGTCTTCTCGTCGGAAGGAAGCGTCCTGATAAGGTCTTTGTCGAATTTTCACTATACCCAAACGGATCTAAATTAAAGATTCCAGGCCGTGAAGATACCATTTTTGATCAAAGGATGTATTACAGAGAAGAAGATTGTTTTTATTCCGTATTCTCTTGGTTGGCTGACATGTTACATACACGAATTTTGGAAATTCATAATGATTTCACGATGCAACAGATGGAAGAATTTCTTCTAAAATACGGTATGGATGAAAAAGACATATGATTTGTAGTAATTGCAATGCGGAAATTCCTAGTGAAAAAGAAAGATACATTGAAAAAGGGAAGGTACTGTGTCCAAAATGCCGAATACTGTATTCAGAAAAAATACAAAGTCTTTTGAATTCTGTCAGTGATGGAAAATGCGATTTTTATTCAGCCTTACAAGAAATCGATTTAATAATCCGAATGAACGAAAGTCTTATATGAAATACAAACTGACAGCTAAAGAATTTGCTTTAAGAAGGATAGATAACCTCTTTGTCTATCTTGGAATCGACAAAGAAAACTTCTTGAAAGAAAACGGGTTTAAAACTATAGAAAGTAAAACGGGTTTTGATTTTGTGAAAATGATGTGTTTGGTATCAGAAAAGCTTGATATCGATGTGGATTATTTTTTCGACAGATTCAGACTTGAAAAAGGAGAAGCAAAATGGACATTCAAAAAGTAAGTTGGGAAAGATTCAAAGAAATAGTCAAATCGGCAGATCAAATCCTTGTAACTTCAGACAAATTCGTATGTGAAGAAGAAGAATATCGATTCTGGACTTTCCTCAACCATTTTAGCGATGATACAGAACTTCAATTCATGGCGACTGACAATGATGAGTTTTTCATCGTTGAAAAACAAGAACTCAGTTGGGACGGAACTTATTTTTCATGTAAATGTGGTGATTCTATTTTCAAAATGAAATTCAACAGGGTAATGACGACTTCGATAATTCCCTGAGGCCTTAAAATGTCCAATCAAAAACAGATAACCATCGCTGATTTAATCAAACACCTTCAGAAAATGCCTCAAGATCAACTTCTGTGGTGGTATCATGATGAAAGCGGAACATACGGGCAGTATTCTGAAATGCCAGGGAAAATAGAAGACATCCAATGGTCAGAAAAATGGAAGACATGGAGATATTTTTCTAAAACAGGATCGGGTGAAAAAAAGAAAGTTTTTGTTATATGAAGGATATCGGGATATGAGACCCAAATGGACAGCACAACAGATAGAAATAGCCGTTATCAAACATTTCAATCCTAGACAGAACATAATCGTTCCGAATGTCAGTTTTGGACTTTTCGCTTATCACGAAGCCGATCTGATTGTCCTTTCTCCGTATAACTGTGGAACCGAAGTCGAAATAAAGGTTACCGCTGCTGATATAAAGGCAGACCTTAAGAAAAAACACGGGCATAAAGAAGAAATAATCCGTGATGTCTGGTTCGCAGTCCCGGAAGAATTAGCTGATGATCCTAATATACCATCTTATGCCGGTATTCTTTCGGTAACGAAATTAAAAACCAGAAGAGGGGGACAAAGATATCGCTGTGTCAGGAAACGGTTGCCGGTTAAGAATAAAGATTCCCGCAAGTTTTTCGACGTTGAAAGGAATAAACTTCTTAGACTCGGTTGTTTAAGGATTGTCGGGCTGAAAGAAAAGCTTGATGATAAGTCAAATAAGATAGACGAATTGAAGTCACGTATAAAAGAACTTGAATCAAGGAAGGATACCAAACACTTTGAAGATTGATAGAGACAGGATGTTTCAAGTAGATTCGAAAATTAGACAAAGGAAACTTGATGATAAGACTCGAAGAGAAAACAGAAACCGTAAAGTAAGTTATCTTTTGACAGACAAGGTTGATTGCAGGATAGAAGTCTTAGACGGAATTTGTGAAGACGGGAAAGACGAAACAAGAATCTGGGGAAGTCGAATCGTTCTGGAAACGGATGAAGGGACGATTACAACCGTTGTCCGTGGAAAGACGAGAAATATGGCAGAAGTTCTTACCCGTACTTTCTTAGATAAAATGGGCGTAAGGTACAAAATCACGAGAGGAAGTTAGGATATGTCAAAAGGTTTGTTTGTTTCATTTGAAGGGCCGGAAGGTGGCGGAAAATCCACCATGTTGAAGAGAACAGCAGAATGGCTAATTGAAAATGGTAAGGAAGTCCTTTGCACCAGAGAACCAGGAGGGACAAAACTCGGGGATTATATCCGCGACATGCTGAAACATGACAGTTGCGGGGAAAGCCCTACAAATGCCGCTGAAGTGCTTCTTTTCCTTGCAAGCAGAGCTCAGCATGTAGAAAAGGTTATAGAACCAGCTTTGAAAGCAGGTAAGATTGTCCTGTGCGACAGGTTTGAAGATAGCACTTTCGCGTATCAGAGTTACGGAAGGGGATATGATTTAAATATCTTGCTGAATTTAAATAAATTCGCGACAAGCGGTTATTCCCCAAGCATCGTATTCGTTCTTGATATCGGACTAGAAGATTCTCTTAATCGCATGAATAAAAGGCAGATTCAGACAAACACATCGGCAGACAGGATAGAACTTGCTGGCAAGGAATTTCATCATAGAGTCAGGGATGGTTTTCTTGACTTACAGAAGAAGGAGCCAAACCGTAAATTTTTGATTGATGCAAGCCAAGAGGAAAACATGGTTTGGGAACAAGTAAAAAGCATCCTTATAAACAAGATGTAATTCTAACTGAAAGGAATAAACATGGTCTTAAAACTTGATATAAAAAGAAATTCGGATGGAGTGATAGCTACCGACATTTGGCCAAACTGGACGTGGCATGAATTTTGGTGGCGGTTTGGAAGCGCATCTTGCGACTGTAATCGTGAATTATTCTTTTTGCGCGCTCGCGGAGAAGAAGAAGAACCGAAAAAATTAGAATGCGGTGAATCTAAATATTATGTACGATGTTATGATAATGAAACCGGAGAAGTTTTATATAAAGAATTCTAACAACGTTTTCTGTCTGAAGAATGTGGGTGTTAGAAACGAAACAGGAGAAACAATCATGGAAATAGTAACCAAAAACGGACATAAACTAGAGATTGATGATAGCCAAGAAGCAAAAGAATTTTCGTTTAAGATTTTAATAGAATGGATTAAGGAACATGATGCTTTTAGCTGGGAAAAAATGGAACAAGATGACGAATGTCAGCTATATGCAATTAATTGTCTCGGACCTATTGTAGACAAAATTTCCAAAATGGAAGAATAATACTGGTATTTAAAAATAGAAAGACTGAACTGTGTAAAAATCTATCAGTCTTTCTATTTTAGACTGACAAGGAAATATTATGAAATACCCGAGTATCGATATTATTAAACAGGTTTGCGATCCGTTGGTTTCAAAATTAGGAAATGACTATAGGCAAAGATATAATGATGAAATTAGAGACTTGAAAAAGTGGGTTTTGTTTGTTCAGACAGATAAAGCCAAAGAAATCCTCGAAAGGAGGGGTAACCAACCTTCGGAAAATAACAAGTCTGGAAGTGTCATCCTCTGGCTTTTAGGAATCAGCGGTTTAGACCCGGTAAAAAACGGGATAACTCCTGACTTTAAAAAATTCGGGAAAGCAGATCCTCCTGATATAGACATGGACTTGATGCCGGATGTCAGGAATGAAGTCAAAGCTTTCCTTGTGGAAAAATTCGGGCAGGAACGCGTCTGTAGTGTCGGCACCGTAGGCACCTACAAGACGAAGAACGTTATCCTGGACGTTGCTAGGGCGCTTGGATTGGACGTTAAAGAAGCGATGGAAGTCACGAAGAATCTTGATGCGGAAATCGGAGGAGAAGAAGACGGTGACGAAGACACGAAGCTTGACAAAGCAGGGTTTGAGGAAATCTGCAAGGCACAGCCGGAACTTGCCAATTACTTTGAAAAATATCCTGAAGTGAAGGAACACGCGGAAATTTTAAGGAATCAGGCTAAGAATTTCGGGACACATGCCGGTGGCGTCATTATTTCCAATCTTAACCTTACTGAAAAGATACCGGTGTACAAAGATAAAGAAGGCCGTGTCGTGAGTTCTTGGTCAGAAAGTGGAGAAAAGCAGGAATTGTCCAGCCAGGGATATATAAAATTTGACATTTTATCGTTGAATAATTTGCCTATTATCGATAAATGTATCAAGCTAGTTAAGGAAAATAGGGGTATTGAACTGCATAGGAAAGATATTCCTGTGGACGATCACGAATCTATCAAAATGGGAACACGCGGGGAACTTCTGGGAATATTCCAATTTGAAAACCCGTATACCAAGAAAATTGCGGATAAGGTCGGTTGCGACTGTCTAGGAGATATCGCAGCAATCACTTCTCTTATTCGCCCTGGACCTAAAGATGTGGGTCTTGATGTGGAATATGCGGAACGTAAGAACGGCAAGAAATATGAGAAAAACCAGATTCTGGAAAATGTTCTGGGAGATACATACGGAATCCTAGCCTATCAGGAAGGTTTAATGAAACTTGCCGTAGAAATGGCAGGAATGTCACCGCTTGAAGGAAATCGTCTCCGTAAGGGAGCTAGCAAGAAGAAAAAAGACATCATGGATGAAATGAAACCAAAATTCATCAACGGTTCAATTGAAAAATGCGTCAAAAAAGGTTTAATGACAGAAGCGCAAGTAAACGAAATCTGGAATCAGATAGAATCTACAGCGTCTTACAGCTTCAATAAATGTTTATCTCCCGATACAAAGGTAAAAAAAGAAAATGGATCTGTTGTCAAGATGTCTTCTCTTAAAATCGGAGACATGATTTTAGGTTTTGATAAAACTTCAGGAGAAAAATACGTCAAGGTAACGGACATTATCAAGACAGGAAGGAAGTCTTGCGTTAAGCTTTCGTTGGAAGGGAAAGATGGATTGCATAAAATCGTTTGTACGCTAAACCACAAGTTTATGTGCCACACTGATTACGGTTATAATGTATGTAGTTTGGATGCTATCTTTAGAAATGGTTACAGAATCTGCATGGAAAACGGAGAAAGTCTAGAAGTTATTTCTCTTCTCGGTATGGGAGAAATGGAAACAATGGATATTACAGTAGACTCTCCAGAACACCTTTTTTTCGCTAACGGATATGTAACTTCTAATAGTCACGCAATTTGTTATTCAGCAATTACGACTACAGAACTATGGCTAAGGTATCATTACTTCTATGAATACATGACAGCTTTGCTTCAGAACAGTGACCCGAAGAAGGAAAAATTCGGCACCACGATCTTTGACAAGTATGTTAAATTCGCGATAGACAAGGGGATGATTGTCCACAAGCCAAGCATTAATGAATCCCGTGTTGAATTCCGTCTTGAAGGGAATGATCTTTGGTATGCCCTTGGACATGTAAAAAATGTCAGCAACAGCGCTGGGGCCATTGTGAAAAATCAACCTTATGCAAGTCTGGAAGACTTCTATGATCGCTGTACGGTTGAAATCGGGACGGAAGGTAAAACAAGAAGACCGAATACAAGAGTTGTAGAAAGTCTGATTTATGCAGGAGCCTTTGATTGTTTCGGAGACAGAGAAGTCGTTTTCAAGCACTTCTATGAATTAACTGACAGGGTGGAAAAATGGAAATTACCGAAAGCCCATCCTTATCTCAAGTCCGGTATCGAACATATGGAATCGATTCAAGACGGCATGGAAATCAGTTCTTCCAATTTGTCAAAAAATCTTTGTAAAATCCGCAAAGCGAAATCAGTTGTTATCGGCCAAGAGATAGAAAGTGTCAGAGTGTTGAATTTTGACAGTAAACCTAAATATATCGATCTTCCTGCATTAGATCAGAAGACATTAGATGATATGGAAAAGGAGATGCTTAGCGTCAGGTTTTCAGACAATATCTATGCTCGATACCGTCAACAGACAAGGGAAGTTAAGGGGCTATGCAGTTATACGACAGCCAAACTAGAAACAGAAAAAACCAGAATTAAAGTTCTGGGAGAAATCATGGGAATCAAAGAAATTAATTTTAAATCAGGGAATCAGGGTTTGAGGGTCTATATCAGTGACGGGAACAAAGAAATGAATTTTCTTGTATTCTCAAGTGCCGTCATGCTTTTCAAAGACCGTTTCATAGAAGGTGATATCGCCGTCCTTCCGTTGCGTAATTTCGGACAGGATTCCGAAGATAAAACATTTAGATTCTATGACGACAGAGAAGGTGGATTTGTATTAAAAAGGAAAGAAGATGCCAAAGACTAGGATTTATATTGTAGAAATAGAAATAGAAAATTTTGAAAGTCACGAACATACTTTCCTCCGTGATTTTTCTCCAGGATTCAATTGTATAGCAGGGCTTTCAGATGTCGGTAAGTCAAGCGTCATAAGGGCAGTGAAGCTATGTGCGTATAATCAATTTGATCAGAAAATGGTTAGGACAGGCGCTTCGTTTTGTCGGGTCAAAATAACAACGAATATAGGTTCAGTTGAAGTCCGGAAGGGTCCGGATGTCAATTTATGGATTATAAAGAGAAATGATACACTAGGTGAAATCAAGCTTGATAAAGTCGGGAAGGCGGAAGTTAAACAAGCTTGCGAAGTGCTTGGAATGAAGGTTATCACGTTGGGAGAAACAGAAGTACCTATCAATATAATGGATCAATTGGAAAGACATTTTTTTATTGACGGCATAGGAGACAAGAAAACCACCGGATCAAGCAGAGCAGAAATTATTGATGAAATCTGCGGACTTAACGGGGCGGAAGAAATGATAAGAGTGATAAGCCTTGATCAATATCGTTTGACGAGAGAAATCACAGAAGCAGAAAACAGAATTAAAGAACTCGAAGGGAAGATGTATAGTGAAGCAGATATCTATCGGGATCAGATCCTTCTTTCCCGTGTAAAAAAAACAGAAGATGAAATTAAGACGTGTGAATCAAACATTTCTTTCATGAATCAATTATTTGCTTCTCATGAAGAAAAACTGAAAGAAATATCAACGATATCAATGGATATTAATAATATTCCTATAATTGAAGATCTTGAATTTTTGTCGTCAAAGGCAATAGAAGACATATCTGTCTATCAGAAAATGGAATCTTTATGGGACAGATATCTGCAATCCACATACAAAATAGAAAAATTGAATGCGTCTGTTTTAAGTTTGCAAAAAACAGATGATATTTCCTTAGAAGGTCTTAAAGATTTGACGCTTCAGCGAATACTGTTTTCTTCTATTTGGGAAAAATATACAGAAGTCAATGAAAAAGTAAAGACAGTTTCTTATAAGCTGTTAGATATCCCTGATTTACAAAAAATGGAAGACTGGACAATTAAGGAGGATGTTCTTTCTTCTGTTAAACTAGTTGAATATTTTCGAAAACATGAAGCCTTATTATTAAAACTAGATGACGTAAATACAAGACTTCTTTCGTTAGATATCATTGAAGAAGCAGAAGAAAATATCCATTGTCTGAATATTATCAGTGACAGACAAAAGATTTATTCTTATTTTGATTCATGGCGGGTTATCACAGACAAACTAGAATCAGTCATTGAAAATTTATCCAAAACGAAAGAAGATTTGGATAATACGGAAAACAAACTTCATGAAATCTATCTCAATATTGAGATATGTCCAGTAACTAAAATACCAATAGGGAATACGTGCAGTTTAGTCAGGAAATGAAACTTAAGGAATAAAAAATGGATGCACAAGCAATACTCAAAGAAATCGAATCGTTTCAAAAACAATTTGACGCTTTAAAACAACTGAAAAGCAGAATGGAAGGAGAAAAGGAAAGTCTGCTCAAGCAACAGCATGATTTGGAAAAACAAGCTCTTGAAGAAACTGGGAATCAAATAACAGATTTTCCGAAAATGATTAAAGAATATGATGAAAAGATTCAGGAACGTTTAGAAATTCTAAGGAAATTGTTCAACAAATGAAGCTTACTAAAATATCGGCTTCTTGTATCAAGACTTACGAAACATGCCCGAAAAAGTGCTATACTGAATATGTCTTGAAAATTAAGCCTCCGACCCATCCTTCCGCCTTAATGGGCCGCATTGCATAAATTTTGATATTCGTACTTAAAGTATGAATACAGAAAACCCCAAATGGCATAGAACCCCAAAAACAGAACTGATTTCTAAAACGTTCCCTCACTTGGTCTCGGAATGGTCTTCTAAAAATGCTTTACCAATTGATGCCTTTTTCTGTGGAAGTGCGAAAAAGGTATGGTGGGAATGTAATAAGTGTGGTTTCCTTTGGGAAACAGAAGTTCGGGTGAGAACTAGATCTGGGTGTGGATGTCCTGAATGTAGCAAGGGCCGTCGCGTTTCTAAAATGGAATTAAGAGTTTTTGCGGAAATGAAGTCGCATTTCGAAGATACTAAATCTTGTGATAAAAGTTTAGGATATGAAATTGATGTTTTTGTCCCATCATTGAAATTAGGCATAGAAGTTGATGGGTCTTTTTGGCACAAGGACCGAGCAAAAGATGTTAAGAAAAACAACAAGGCAATTCTAAGTGGAATCAGAATGATACGTCTGAGACAAAACCTTGAAAGAATCGGGGATGAAGATGTTTGTTATGATAAAAAAGAATCACAAGAAGATGTGATAAAAACTTTACTAGGCAAAATCGGACTTACTGAAATAAAGGGCCGACAGCTTTATAAAGAACTGTTGATTAAATATCGCAGAGTAAATCCAGAAAACAATCTTAGAAATAACTTTCCTGAACTTTGTTTAGAATGGAGTGAAAAGAATTACCCATTATTACCAGAAAACTTTTCTCGTGGTTCGGAATATTCTGCCTTTTGGAAATGTAAAAGAGGACATGAATGGTCCGCAAGGATTGACTCTAGGGCATGTGGAGGGAATGGATGTCCTGTTTGTGCCGGAAAGATAAACGAAAAAGTTTCAGATATGGAATATGCTAAAGAATGGAGTTTAAATAATCTACAAAATCCTGAAATGATTTCTTCGACTTCACATGTTAAATATTTATGGTATTGTTTAAAACATAATTTTGAATTTAAGGCCTCTCCAAACAGCAGAAAGTTTAATAAAGGTGGATGTCCATATTGTAGTGGGGTTTTACCCGAATTCAAAGACTCTGTGGCTTCAATTCGTAGATTTATCGAACTTTGGGATTTTACAAAAAACACTTTAAAGCCTGAAAATTTAAAGGCTGGGAGTATATTAAAGGTATGGATTTTGAATAAATTCGGGAAAACAGAACAGGTTGTTGTAAGAGATTTTATTAAAAGGATAAAAAATGGATATTAAGTCGGTTTCTGCAAGCGGGATAAAAACTTTCGAAGTGTGTAAACATAAATTTTATACAGAATATATATTAAAAATACGTCCTGATGCGAATCCATCAGCAAGACTAGGGAAAGCATTTCATTCGATGTTTGAACTTGCATGTAAAGCAAAAACACAAGGAAAGGAATTGGAGAAACAAGATCCGTTTTATTATAGGGAACAGGCTATTTCTGAAAACAAGGTGCTGGAGGAAGACTTGCCGATCCTAGATCAATTAACTCGGAACTGTTTGGAATGGGGCTATATGAACATTTCTGATGCCGTAGGTTTTGAAAAGGAAATTAAATTCAACCTGCCTTGCGGCATCCCTGTTATCGGTTATATTGACAGACTTGACATAGACAGGAACTGGAAAGCCGATATCATTGATTTGAAGACGCAGAAGAATGTCTTTACCAAAGAAGAACTGGGAAACAATTGGCAAGCTAAAATATATTTTCTCGGTGCCGTTAATGACAATCCATTTATTGATGGCGACGTTAATGTCAATTTCTGGATTGTCAGACATAAGATACAGAACACCAAAATAAATGTCATGGCGTTTGATTCCGTCTTGGATTCGTTGGATAAAAAGACTGTGGAAATTCTTAATAGCGATGGTCAGGAATGTCGTCCTAGCGGCTTATGCAGGTTTTGTGCTTCGCCAGATTGTAAGAATCGTTCAGTTATAAAGATTAACAGTTTTCAGAAGAAAGAGGAATCTTCTTCCGTAAAGGATATCAAGGCTATGCTTAAACGTATTAAAGGGCAGATGGATAAAGAAACAAAAACGACTCTTCAAGACGATGATATATCGATGTTTTAAAACGGAGGAATAATGATGAAATACTTTACTTGTAAATGCGGTGAAAAGAAGTTTTGGGGAAGCGGGGAATCGCCTAAGCCTTGCCAAGTCTGTCAGATCTGCGGGACAACCATGCTAAAGCTTTCAGACGAAAGTTATGTGGAACCGAAACCTCATACTTGGACAACGGAAGAAACATATAGAGACGGAAAATTAGTAGAATCACATTGCTATTGTAAAATGTGCTATGACACAAAACCAAAAGAGAATAAATAGATGAAAATTCAAGAGATCAGAATCAACACGAGCATGGACGGGCAGAAACGTTTTTATTACTTCATGTCTGCCATAATGCTAAAAGAAGGAATTTCGGATATCGAAATCAAAGGAGATTCCTTGACAGTCGGAAATTATCTTTTCCGTGTCATCAATACGAATAAAGATTCAGAAGAAATATTTGTTGGTTCAGAAGGAGACCTTCTGAAAATAAAACAACTTTTTTCATTTACTGAAAAGGAAGAAGACTGGCAGATTCACGTCATTCCATATGAAGATATTTTGGAAGGTAAAAAAGGTTGTGTCGTGTGGTATGAAGATGAAATAAAAAAACAGGAAAGCAACATTCAATTTGTGTTTCAGAAATACGGAAGGATTCAGAATGTAAAGAATTCAACGGATACAGCAGAACTACTTGAATGTATCAATGACAAGTCTTGGCACAATCTCTGTGATAATCCTAAAACCAGACAATTCGGATTCGTTAATCGGGAAAAAAGTGAAATCCGCATGTTCGGTCTGATGTTCATGAAGTCGATTGAAGATGAAGGCCTACGTAATCTATTCATGGAATTACATGATAGACTGATGAAAGAACAAATGGAAAACGTATGGAAATAAAAACACATAATTTAAAGGCAGTCTTTCCAGACGGGGAAGAAGGAAAGATAGATTTTGAAGAAATGTTTGACGGTTTGGGCAATCTGTTAAAGAAGACGGAAAATAAAATTCTTGCGATTGATGCAGGAACTGTAGAAACAGGATATTGTATTGTCGGTTTCGACACTCTGAAACCATATAAGTTCGGAAAGATAGGGAATGAAGAAGTTCTAGACATAATCAATACCCTTTCAGATAAAGACGTTGTGGTATTGGAACAGTTTAAAAGCTATGGCATGGCGATAGGACAATCTACCATTGACAGCATCCAGTGGAATGGACGTTTCATTCAACGGGCCTTGGACAATGGTCTAAGAGTTGATATGGTGGCACGCATGGAAGAGAAAATGTGTCTCTGTAATACAAGCAAGGCCAAAGACGGGAATATCAGGCAGGCTCTTATCGACAGATTCGGTGAAGTCGGAACAAAGAAAAATCCCGGTTTCTTCTATGGGTTCGCAAAAGACGCGTGGAGCGCAATGGCGATTGCCGTTACTTGGAAGGAAAGAGAAAACAAGAAAATCGGGGACCAACAATGAATATCTTAGATATCCGTAGGTTCGGGAATACAATACTTCTTGAAAAGCATCTAAATTGTACTTGTAGCTATTGTGGTGGATTCAAGGGGAAATTCAAAGGATGGTGCGGTTATGAATTTCCTGAAATTAAAGCATGGAACTCATGGCGTGTTCTGTGGATACGTATACTTGGAACCAGATTCTATTTGCGTTGGACTTTAAGAAAAACGAAAGGATAAAAATGTGGTATTTAGCAGAACCAAGAGACGTTAGTTATTTAGAAAACAGTATTGAAGTGTTTCGGGAAGGACGTTACAGTGTAAAGAAACAGGGTAGACATTATTTGATTGTTGACAATAAGTATTTAATTGCAGAAAAGTGTTCCAGTAGAATCACAGAACCTGAAATCCGGAAATGGATTAATGCTGTAAGAATTAAAGATATTAAGAAGGTGGAGAAGACAAGAAAAATGATGGAAGAAATGGAATCGGCATGCCGATTAATTGAAGGTTTTTGGAAATAATGAACTTGTACTTGGGAAATAGCAATGAAACCATTAAAGAACTTGCTGATAATAGCGTAAATTCCATCGTGATATATCCCCCTAGAACTTCCGTTATTATTCGTTCAATGCGATCCTAGATTTTACCCAAATGGTTCAATTTCTCTTGCACAAAAGAAAACTTTAATTGCATACAACAAAAAGGTTTCTCTACTTAAGTCTTTAAACATTAAACTTATTGAGCTTTGGGAATATGATATAAATCTAAACTTATCAGAAACTATCAGTAGTTTAATGGAGAATATAAAAAATGGATAAAATTTGGAAGGATTCGTTTGAAACAGATAGGTTTGAAATTGTTTGTGGAGATAGCTTACAAAAACTCAAAAATATTCCTTCTAGTTCTGTCTCGTCAATATGTTGCGATCCCCCGTACGGGCTAGGTAAACAACCAGACCCGATTGAAGTCATGAAAGATTGGGTGGAAAAGGGTTATCATGAAATCACTGGAAAGGGTTTCATGGGTAAAGAATGGGATGCTTTTGTTCCTCAGCCAAACCTTTGGAAGGGATGTCTACGCGTGTTGAAACCGGGCGGGCATCTGCTTTCTTTTTGCAGGAACCCGCACACAAGATTGGATGGCGATGTCTTTGCGATTTGCCGGATTCGAAATCAGAGATACAGTGGCATGGGTGTATGCTCAGGGTTTCCCGAAAAGCATGGATGTAAGCAAAGCTCTTGATAAAGCAGCAGGGAAAGAAAGAACCGAAGGGGCTAGGGTGTGGAGCGGAGGGGAAAGAGTCGGAGGGATAATAAAAGACGACGAAAATGAAAAGACGAAACAGAGAATTATTTATGATGTTCCGGCAACAGAAGAGGCTAAGAAGTGGCAGGGCTGGGGAACAGGTTTAAAACCAGCGCTAGAGCCCATTATTTTAGCTCGGAAGCCTTTTGAAGGTACAGTTGCTCAAAACGGATTGGAACACGGCACAGGGGCTATAAACATTGAAGGGTGCAGGGTTGTGACGGAAGACAAACTTGGAGGAGGGCACTCAAGCGCTGGTCAACAAATGAACGGTGGATGGAAGCGCCCTTGGATGAACAACCCTGAATCGGTTGCGGCAAATGTAGAGCGTTCGCGCCAGTCCGTGGCTCGTAGCGAAAAACTTGGTCGTTGGCCAGCTAATTTAATTCACGACGGGAGCGAAGAAGTTCTTGAATTGTTTCCAGATGCTAAAAGTGGAAAATCAAACGGCAATGCGGAAATCGGAAAAGAAGGTAAAAATATTCCTCTAAGAAGAGGGAAACTAATTCCTAGAAATGATTCTGGTTCTTCGGCTCGATTCTTCTACTGTGCGAAGGCTTCAGTCAGAGAACGGAACGAAGACTTACCCAAAGAAGGGCAAAAGAATATCCATCCTACAGTTAAGCCGTTGACATTGATGCGCTATTTATGCCGACTTGTAACACCTGAAAATGGAACAGTTCTAGATCCATTTATGGGAAGCGGAACTACAGGTAAAGCCGCCTTACTTGAAGGATTCGATTTTATTGGAATTGAAAAGGAAGATGAATATTTCCAGATAGCCAAAGCTAGAATAGAAAACCAAACCAAAGGACAGGAATGAACAAAACAACGATTGCAGAAGCGTTTCAAATGTTTCAGGATATCGACGAAAAGGAAGAATTGATTCAGCAGATCGTCTCAGAAACTGGAGCGACAAGAAAGGCGGTGGTTCGCAAGCTCGGTCAACTTATGACTGAAGACGGAAAATGGAAACCAATAAAAGGAATTCCGAAAACCTGGGAAAACGATTTCAGCGATGTAAATTCAGAAACAGTTCCGGAAGCGCCGGATGGATGGGAACCAGAGGTCCCAGATGAAATTGAAGATCCGGTTAAACACGCCTTAATTTCTGAAAATTCCAAGCTTAAAAGGCAGTTAAAAAGACTTCTACAAAACAAGGGTAATGAAGAACTCAACCTGGAAAGACTTACTGGAGACATCAATACCATCAAGCCTTTCCCGATACTCTATCGCCCACAGAAGCAGTCAGATAAAAAACAGGCGACACTTGTATCCCTCTTGGCGGACTTTCACATCGGAGCAAAGGAATACATCCCCGGTTTCAATAAGTTTGATTATTGCATTGCTTGCAGAAGGGTAGAAATATATTTAAAGAAAGTTCTTGATTGGTGTGAACTTCATCGGAACAGCTATGTCATAGATGAAATATGCATTTGTTGCCTCGGAGATATGATAAGCGGAGATATCCATGATGAACTGATAAGATCAAATGAATTCAGTTGCCCGGAACAGGTCAAGAAGGCTTCAGAATTACTGTCTAGCCTATTCGCAAGCCTAGCCCCTCATTTCAAGAAAGTCAGGATAGAATTTATCGTCCCGGATAATCATAGCCGTGTTACTCAAAAGATAGAATTCGCAGACGGAACCAACAGTTACAATTACTTGGTCGGACACCTTACAAAAGCGTTGGTTTCGAAACACGATAATATTGAATTTAACATTTATCCTCAACTACAGCAGATTATCAGGATTCATGACAGACGTTATCTTATCATGCACGGGAACTGCGTAAGGGGCGGTGGAGGTGCTTTGTTCCCGATGACGGGTATTACAAGAAAGCTTTGGCGTGAAAGCCACCTCAGAATGAATATGTCAGAAGACATGCATTTTGACAAGATTCTAATGGGTCATTACCACGCGCCTTGCAATACGCCTGATTTGGGAATTGCCGGTTGCTTGGTATCCAGCACGGGATTCGATATGTCAGCCGCCCGTCACACACCGGCATGCATAACATCATTCTTCGTCAGCGGAAAGTATGAATTTGACTATACCGAATTCTGGCTTAACGAAGGTGAAACATACTAAAGTCAATAAGTAGATATTAAAATAAAGAGGGAACTAGAATAAAATCAGGTTCCCTTCTTTTTTTGATACCCGCAACATTAGCATGAAAAAAGAACTACAAGCTTTGGCTAAAATTTTAGCGAGTGGCTTTCAACAACCGTTAAGAAGCCAGCCAGACTACGGAGCGGGAGAATCATTGCTTGACAAATTAGCAGAAAGGGCAGGCACGGACATAGAAAGTCTTTATGAAAGGCACGATCCTTTCCCTAGAACAGCAATGGAATTTGATACAGAAGAAGAAATGCAGGAATACCTAAAGATCCATCCGAATGCCGATAGAACGAATCATCACGTCAGGCACAAGTTCAATGAAGAACTGACTGGGTATAGCGGTGGGCAGAAGGATCTTACTTTGAGTCTTCATAGGGATCATGTCCCAGTAGGCAAAATTGACTATTCAGAATATGCAGGCAAGCCAAAGGTTAAATTCCTAAACGTCAACCCAGAAGAAAGAAGGAAGGGGTACGGAACGCTTCTTTTGAAAAAGCTACAGCAGAATTATCCAGATCAGGAAATCGACTTAGGGATGCTGACAGAAGAAGGGTCAAAACTTATTGATTCCCTTCGTTTCCAAGAACATCCGACGCAACACGCAGATTCGTTTAAGCGACTAGAAGGGCTTAAGAATCAGTTATCCGCCTTAGAAAAGAAAATAGACGAAGATTCTGATAAGGGGATTCTTGTTAAAGAAGACTGGGAAAAGAGGGATGACTTGGACAGGGAAGTTTACACACTTGAATCTGAATTGGCTTTTAAAAGACCGACTAAAAGGATTCTTTCATGAAAGAGACTATGAACGAAATTCATAGGAGAGAAAGC
This sequence comes from Paludibacteraceae bacterium, assembly GCA_023227695.1. Lineage (GTDB taxonomy): Bacteria > Bacteroidota > Bacteroidia > Bacteroidales > Paludibacteraceae > RGIG10190. Next base: position 51,555 of record JALNVE010000001.1, on the reverse strand, counting down.
AAACATAAAGATTGCCGGTTCTATGAACACTTCAGCATGGTAACAAGGACTTGCTGTGGTGGAAAACACATAAAGGAAATCTATGAAGTAATACGATGTGACGGCATTAAGAAAGATTGTAGTTGTTGCGAAAGTTGCTATCGTTTTAAAAAGAAGGACACAAACCAATGAATATATTAATATTAGAAAAAGGATGTCTAGATTGTTCTACTGTTAAAGTTAATTTAGACCTCAACAAAGCGGAAAACGATGAATTTCAAGGATCAAACGGAGAAAAAATTTGTGTATTTTTTACTCTTTCCAGCGCAGGTACGAAAGAACTGACACAAAGGCTTGGAATAGAAAATGTTGCGCCGATATTATTAACATCAGATGGCATTCAAATAAAAGACGTAAATGAAATCTTGAAGAAAATCGGTCTGTTAGGATATCGGAAATAAGATGTTTTTTTGATACAGAAAACATCTGTACAAAAACAAAAAACCACATCCGCACGAAGGCAAAACTTCGGCGGATTTTGCATCTAATTCAACATGCCGACTTACGACTATCAATGTAAAAAATGCGCGTCTTTATTTGAAGTTTTCCATCGTTTCGGAGAAATTCCTTCAGAAGGATGTCCGGTTTGCGGAAGTCTGGAGATAAAGAAAAGCGTTTCTGGCTTTTATCTAGGTAACAGAGGACATACCCTTTCTTCAAATTCCGCCACTGTTGACATGATGGCAGATCTTCGTGAAAATTACGGAATAGAATCTGTTCAGATGAAAACAGGAAATTTCCATGAATGGTATAATGGCGTAAAGAAGGACGGGTCAAAAGTAAAAGAACAGATGTTGTCTGGTGAAGAAAGACAGAATGCCAGAATCGCAAAGAAGAACCGAGACTTCTTTTCTAAACCCTTAAATTCAAAAGCGATACAAAAATTATCACAAACAGGAAGACCGTCAAATAAGAAATGATGGTCTTTTTTAGGAGAATATATTAAATGGAAGTTTTTAAACCGGTTATCAACGTTGTCTTAAGCGAATGTCCAGGAGAAATAAGTCTAGGAATAATGGTCGCTGGATGTCCTTACGGATGTAAGGGTTGCAGCTACAAAAGCTTAGAAAAATTCGGCAGAGTTGAATTAACCTTATCTATGTTTGAAGAAGAGCTCAGGAAATATCATAATCAAGCGACAGCCGTCGTGTTTATGGGTGGCTGTTGGTTAGGTAACGAATTAACCGTATATCTGGAAAGATCCAAATCAAACGGATATAAGACCTGCCTCTATACCGGACTTAAGAATATCGGAGAAATAGAACCTTCCATTATTAAAAATCTAGACTACTGCAAATATGGGAGATGGGAAGGAATCCCGTTGGCAGAGAAGAACAGCAATCAACGGTTTTGGGATATTAAAAATAATACGGATTTGACTTATAAGTTTCAAATCGGAAAATAGGAGAAGATTAGATGTTTGTAAAATTGACGGAAAAACAGATTGAAGAAAAAATAAATTTTATAGGAAATTACATTAAGGCTGAAAACGCGGCAACGGCCTCGGTGGTAGACTCAAATGCCAACGTAAGCAGTAAGAACATTTGCACATTGATGGGAGAACTGCATAAGGATTTCAATATCCAGCTTAAGCGAAAATTGGTGACAGACAACATTACAAAGCTTTTCGGAAAGGAATTGTCAGAAGAATATCTTCGTCAGCTTAAAGACCACGAGATTTATTGTCACGATGAATCTGGGCTCGCCCCCTACTGTTGTAGTGCAAGCCTTTATCCTTTCTTACTTAATGGTATGAAGGGACTCGGAGGAGAAGCCGGAGCTCCAAAACACTTGTCGAGTTTTTGCGGGAATTACGTCAACCTGATGTTTGCCCTTTCCTCTCAGCTTCTCGGGGCGGTAGGTGCGCCAGAGACACTGATGTGCTTTGATTACTTTGCGAGAAAGGATTACGGAGAAGATTATGCAGATTGGTTTACGGTTCCGAAAACAGAACAGCAGAAGAATGATGCAAAGGAAATTGAAAACCATCTTCAGAGTGTAGTCTATGCTATCAATCAGCCTGCGGCGGCAAGAGGATACCAATCTATTTTTTGCAACTGGTCAGTTTTCGACAAATATTACTTCAAAGCTATTTTTGAAGATTTTGTATTTCCTGATTTTACTCCTACGAATTGGGAAAGCCTAGAAAAACTTCAGAGATTCTTTCTTAAATGGATTAACAAAGAACGTACCAAAGCCCTTCTTACCTTCCCTGTTATCACGGCAAGCGTATTGACATCTGACGGTAAACCGAAGGATGAAGAATTCGCTAGGTTTCTTGCCAAAGAACTTAGTGAAGGGAATTCCTTTTTCATGTTTATGTCAAAGAATCCACAAGCGATTTCCTCATGTTGCCGGCTTTCCAATGAAATGACAGACACGACTTTTTCAAACAGTAGCGGGGCAGGTGGCGTCAGTACTGGATCAATGAACGTCATTACTATCAATATAAACCGCTTGGTTCAGAATGCCGTTAAAGACAATCAGGGTTGCCTTGTTGATAAATTGAATTCCATTAAGAATGTTCTTAGTGAACAGGTTCTTAAACTTCATAAATATCAAGTCGCCACAAAGACAATATTCGATGATTTGAAGACCGCCAAAATGCTCCCCCTTTATGATGCCGGTTTCGTGACAATGAAGAAACAGTATTTAACTGTCGGTGTCAACGGCGTTTTGGAAGGAGCAGAAAGTCTAGGTATTGAACCTTCCTATAACGAAGATTATAAGAAATATCTCAAAGCTATTTTTGAAACGATTTCTTCATTTAACAAGCAGGCTAAAGAAACATGGAAAGACCGTGAATTGATGTTCAATCTTGAAATGGTTCCGGCTGAAAATCTTGGAGTTAAATTCGCCGGTTGGGATAAAAAGGACGGATATGTTGTTAAACGTGAAGCCTATAATTCTTATTTGTATCGCGTTGAAGACCAAGACATAAACATCATCGACAAGTTTAGACTTTATGAAGAAGATATATCTAAAACGATGGACGGTGGTTCTGCTGTACATCTCAATCTTTTGGAGTATCCAGACAAGGAAGCTTATTACAAGCTGATGTGTTTAGCCGCGAGTCTCGGCGTACCATATTGGTGTACGAACATAGCAATTACCTGTTGTGAAGAAGAAGATTGTAAGCATATCAACAAATTCACTTCCAATCATTGCGTCAAATGTGGAAGTCCCAACGTAAGCCACGCGACAAGGATAATCGGCTACTTGCGTAAGAATACTAGTTTTTCAAAAGCCCGTCAAAATGAGAATATCCTCCGCTTCTACCACAAGATTTTCAAGAATGAAGAATTCGTTTCTTGAAAGATTTTTTAATATCTGAAACAGCTTTCAAAGCACAGGGAGAAAAAATATGCCAGTACGAACAGAAGAAAAAGGCGGGAAGTGGAGAGTGGTTGAAACTGACGGAAGCATTGCCAAAAACAACGCAGGAACGGCAATTGACGGAGGGGGGCACGATACCGAGGCGGAGGCGGTTGCACAGGTTCAGGCAGTCAATATAAACATGATGAAAAAGTCAAGTTATGATATGGTGGCTGCTGTTGAAAAACTTTCCGGATATTATGAAAGACATGCGGCAAGTCTTAGAGATGCGGAAAGAATGATGCGTCCTGTTATGCAGAAGACGATAGCAAGCCTTCAGAAGCGGTTTCAGAATGACGGAGTAGACAGCGTAAAGCTGATCAAGGAACTGCCTGCCCAGCAAGCCGTAAATTCAAACAGCTACTACCAGATCGCATGGTACGGGTTGATGACGAAACAAAGTCCATATGGACGTTGCGGGACTATTCAGATCACAACGACATACAATAACGAAAGTGACGAACAAGATATCACTGTAAGTCTTAGAGTAAAACTCGGCGGCGACAAATCGGTTGTGTTCCCGTCTTCAAGTCCAGTTGGAGTCGTTACAAAAGCATTAAACTATGTTTCTCAGATCGAACGACAGAACAAAGGATTTGATTATTGGGTTAAGACCTATAAGCCTACGAATCCCAAAGAATAACACGTTACGCTGAAAATGATTTTGTTAGGAAGTTTCTTATTCAACGTCAACAACACGTTTTGAAACAAGAAGAGGGAAAAATGAATTTTGAATGGAAACACAAAATCGAAGAGGCAAAAGATTTAGTTAAGAAAATAGATGATTCTGAACAGTTGGTTTTCAACTGTTCAGAATTCGCTTTTGAAAAATTTTGGAAAGATATTGTTCAAACAATTGTCACAAAATCAAATTCTAACCATGAAGAAATGGTCTCTCTTGTTTGCGCGACATGTTATTTAATCAATGAAAAATGGACACAAGACAAAACAATTCTTCATGAAGATGTGTCTCCGGGAGAAGGTATTGCTTCCTGTATGATTGAAAGGTTAGGGCTTTCTCGGGAAGATTTTCTATCTATAGGAAGAGAACTAAGATTTTACTAAAGTTTACAGAAAGGACTTCCTGTCATTAGACATTCATCAGGACAGATATCGGAACCTTCGGATCGATCCTATATATCTTGAATTTATTCTGTCCGGGACGATCTTCTTTAATCCATTTGGTTTCAGATCTTCCGTTTTCCACCAGCGTCAGGCTCTGGCAGTATTTCTGATTTGACATAATTATCGATCTGATATCTTGTGGCATGTCATCCCACATTTTTTTCGAGTTGTTATGTAACTCATTAATCTGTTTCTGTGTCATATTATCCTCCCGTTCCTAATATAGATAATTAGCGAGTTATCTATTATAAACATGAAACAGTTTTTGATATCTTCACGAAAAGAAAGGAGTTCGATGTTATGGATTTTTGCGTTAATGTAGAAAGAATGAAGCTAAAGGATTTAAAACCGGCGATGTACAATCCTCGTACGATTTCAGAAGATGCGTTTTCTGGATTGGGGAAAAGCCTAGAAAGGTTCGGAATCCTTGCGAATATCGTTTGGAACCGTAGAACGGGGAATATTGTCGGCGGGCATCAGCGCTACAAGCAATTACGGGAAAGAGGAATCGACGAGACAGACGTGATTGTCGTGGATTTGGACGATACAGAAGAAGTAACTTTAAACATCGCTTTGAACAGCCCCGAGATACAAGGCGATTTTACGCAAGGAGCAATTGCCGCATTACGTATGACTGAAGCGAGAATCGGACAGGCGTTTCAGGAAATTAAACTCGACGGATTACTTTCAATCCTTGAAAAGAAAAGTAAAAAAAAGGAAAAGAAGCCGAAGAAAGACGGAGATGTATACCAAGAAGCAGATCCCATAGATTTACAGGTGGAATTGACAGAACCGATTATCAATTGCCCCAATTGCGGAAGTAAATGGGAAATGAATTCCAAGAAGGTTATACTTGACACTTCTTCTGTTACCGAAGAGAATAAAGATGCAGAGGATAAAGATTCTATTGATAATTAGTGTCATCTTTGGGTCAATCAATATGTCTGATATATTAAATTTCGGATATATTGCTTATCTAGAAGAACGTGATTTGTGGAGTATAGGTTTGTATTTAAAATTTTAGAGGAGCACGGATATGAATAACGCAGTTTTTGAGAAAGAATATGATAGTAAAATTTCAGGATTCCGCAGGCAAGCGAATCAAGATGTTTCCGTATTTAAGACGGTTATTTTAAAATGCTTGCAATCTGGTGTCGTTGAAGGGAAAGAAGCGATAATTCTTAAAAGGGTCAGTCAGAATCTACCTTCATATCCGTCAAATAAGTATTCAATCCTTGCCGATATTTCTAAGGTTATCAAGATTCTTGATATGAGAACAGGACAGGAATTATCAGAAACGAATTCACGACTTCAGGGTGTTATTTTAGACCTTTCAGAACTCTATGACAGACTAAGCGGTATCAAAACGAAAATCGCGGAAATAGCCAAAATTCTTCAAGACAAAAGAGCTATATAAGGAAAACAGAAATGGACAAAGAAATCAAAGAATGGAATGTCGAATCTATATGCGTTGATGAAGTAATCCCGATGCCTAATAACGAAAGGTTTATAGAAGGGAAAAACATGGAAGGATTGAAACGCAGCATCAGAAGATTCGGATTGGTAGAATTGCCGATTTACAACAGACGCACGAAACATCTGATTGGCGGGCATCAGCGCTTTTATTCGATGAAAGAAATGGGAGCAGACGCCATAGATATGCTTGTCGTGGATATGGATGAAGAAGAAGAACTTGCCGCTAATTTAACTATGAACAACCCTGAAATACAAGGCGATTTTACCGCAGGAACAATAGATCTTCTCAATGAACTTGAGATTAAAGATAAAGATATGTTTCAAAGCCTGAACATGGATGTTCTTAAAAAAGAGGTTGAAAAGCTTGTTCCGAAAGTTCCTATTATTCCTCCCGCAGATTTATCTCTTCCAAATCCCGATTTTGACAGCGTATGCCCATGTTGTGGGTATAAATGGACTGTCGGAATGAAGAATATTTCAATAGAAAACGTCCCATGTCTTGAAAAAAGAACAGAGAGAGAAGGTAATTGAATAAGTTACGAAATAGTATCGTTTCCGTTTATCGAATCCTAATTGCTGCTGAAGGCTGGGAAAGTCCGACAGAGAAACGGCAAAGTTGGAGAAGGAAACTTAATGATGGCGGTTATGAATACAGATACAGAGACCCGAACGAAGAATCAGGAGACCCGATTTACACTACGAATCAAACTCCTAAAGAACATGTTTCTACAAGGATACCACCCAAATTAACCCCGGTTATTTCCGTAAAAGAAGACTTGATAAGGTATAAAGATTTCGAAACTCTTGTGTGCTATGACAACGACGGAAACAAAATTTTTGATTTGACTGGAAATGAAGATTCTGTACCTATATCCGAAGACTATAAAGACAAGATTAAAGGTCATTGGCTAACACACAACCATCCAAGGTCAAGTTCTTTTTCAAGACAAGATATTGTCGTGTTGAAAAAGTTTGAAGGAAGAGGAATGAGAGTCGTTAGCAAAAAGTATGATTATGAATTTTGTTTCCTTGATTCCTATAATCTTAGCGCCGAACAGACTGAGGAAAAGCTGCTCAAGATAAATTCAGAAATAAGAAAGAAATATGAAGGTCTAATATTTGAAGGTAGACTCACGATAGAAGACGCGAATGCCAATCATCAACACGCATTAATGACTGTCTTTGCCAAAACCACACCAGGAGTATTTTATGTCAGAAAACAACATGTTGGATGATTTTTCAGATCGCTTTCCGCCTTATGGGGATGAAACTGCATACCAGTCCCTTAAAAACGAATTTGAAAAGAGATTCGGGAAGCAGGATTTTTCCAAATGGGGGCTGAAAGAATATAGCATTCAGAACTACGGAAAGCTTTATGAAGCCATTGAAAAAAACTTGTCCAAAACCACGCCTTCGAGAATCGCAAGTACAATAATTTCTAAGTCAGAAGAAGATGTCCTGAAGGCTTCAAAATTCATTTCTAGTGATAAGATTGCATCCGCTTTCATGGATAAAGGATTCTTAAAGAACTGGAAGGCGATGATTCAAGAAGATGATCGGGGTTTTTATATGGCGAATTGCAAGATAGGGAAAATCTCTATGGAATGGAACGAAATCGTTAAAACCTTATCAGAAATAAAGGAATTTAGAGAACTTGGTAACACAGATAAGGAGCGTGCATTTTTGAAAACCTTTCCTCAAAAAACCGGAACGTTTTCTTTTAAAATCCCTGTTGAGGGATCAAAGAACTGGTCTCGGAATCACCGGCCTTTCTTACAGGGAAATGGTTTCTTGCAAAGAAGAGGCATGGACCTTTATTTCAAACACGAACCGATAGATGGGCTTCTAAAAGAGAAAACGTGATGACGATAAGAATCTCCTCAATTAAAAATTTGGCAAAAATCCTTTTATCTTCTGACAACAAGAAGGTAGCGGGCTTTAAGCACTTCTTTATCAACGCAGAAACAGGCAAGACAATTCAGGTATCTTCTCACATAGACTATATCAGAAGTCTAAAAGTCGGAAAAACAAATTCTTTGGGACTAAACATTAAGGAAGATCCAAACGTGTCTCAAAGTCCGATTCTGACGAAACAAAATTTTGTAAGAGAATATCCATGTATCATTATTTCATGGTATTATCCTGACATAGGTATCATGTTTTCGTCTAAGAGAGTAAATCCACACAAGTGTTTCATTCTTATAGAAAAATTCGAACTTTCCAATAATTTTGAAAGAGAAGAAGTCACTTTTGACAACACTTATTCGGGGAAATTTGCAACCCTGTTGTGGACAAGGTGGCTTTCAAATTCGGAAACAGAAAATCAGAAATTCATCAGCCGATTTGCTTCATCGCGACAGGCATCCGATTTTCAGGATGTGAGCGATCTTCAATTCGAATTCAGGAAAAGCCTGTTTGATTTGTATTCACAGAACAAAGACGATAAGACTGACGAATACTTCAAGAATTTAAAGAATCTTGAAAAAGAACAGAAAAACGAAATTCAAAAGATGGCGAAATCAATATATGATGAAGTGAAAGAATCTATCGGCCACAGCAAGAAGATTGGGGGAAAGGAAGTTGAAAACAAATATAATTTCTGGCTTTATAAAGGAAACACAGGAATGAAAATCACCGTACTTCAAGGTGGCAAAAAAATCATGACGCTGAAATGCGGACGTGATATCAATCATGAAACTAGTGGCGCAGAAGAAAAAGTGTTGACTATTCTCGGAAATGAAGACGAATTGAACAAGAAGAAAGACAAAGATAAATTTGTCATCAAGAAAGCGAAAACGGCGAAAGATATAATTAAGATTTATGATGATGCTCTAAAGCAGGTTGTCTGAAAATTTTGATATCTTTATAATCAAAATTGATAAGTCTTTTATAGATATGTAACAAAGGATTTGTCAGATATGAAAATATTGTCTTTAGACGGTGGCGGGGTTTTCGGTGTCGGACAGGCACTCATTCTTTCACAGATCGATAATTCCAATTGGGACTTGGTATGCGGGACAAGTATCGGATCAGCAATTGCGGCATTTATTGCGACAGGAAAAAAAATAGATGTTAATTTTTTCAGAGAACACATGCCGGAAATCTTCAAACCTTCAGTATTCCGAAACCCATTATGGACATCGAAATATAGTGATGCATATCTTAATAAGATACTATCTGAAATCTTCAAGGGAGAAAGACTTAAAGATGCGCAGATTCCTATCTATATCACGGCATCATCTATTAATGGTCATTCGCCAAAGGTCTTTTCGAGTCTAAGCATAGAAGACGGAACTATGCTCATCAATGATTGTGTAAGAGCTAGCTGTGCGGCACAAACCTATTTTAAGCCTTGGCAGGGATACGGAGACGGTGGAATTTTTACGAACAATCCGAGTATGGTCGCAGTTACTTGGGCGATGCGTGAATTCGGTATTGGCCTAGACGGAATAGAACTGTGTAGTATAGGAACAGGGACTTTCTCCCGTAGTTGTTTAGAAAACGGGGAAAGTCTTCTATACTGGGGAAACTGGATGGTCCGTTCTTTGTTTGAGGGAGGCGCGGATAAGCTTTTCGACGAAATGGCATCTTCTCTACCGTTAAAAAGATATGATCGGTATCAGTTTGTCAAACGTCCTTATTGGAAAATTGATAATGTAGAACATATGATGGAAGCGATAGGAGACTGGATGCATCCCGCATTGGATCACAGTCTTGAAATCAAACACGGGATTCTTGCATCGGACGAATATAGTGGAGAAATGGTTACTCTAAACACAGAAGAAGCCAACAATTTTAATAAAGCAATGAAATTATAAAGGGGAAATGGAAATGGATTACGGTGAAGCACTCGCTTATTTCAAATCGATGAAACAGACTGACAAGATTATCGCCTTGTTCAACAATCAAGTACTTATCGAAGCTTTGCTTGCATGGAAAGCAATACCTATCCGATTCAAGTCAAGCGGGTTGCAATTCGACGGTCTTTCAGATCAAGAACTTTGGGAACGTCTGTGGGAAAATATCGAATTCCCTATGGACCGCTGGGCGGTTATAAGTGGTTTAAAACCACAGCTTGCGGACAATATTTTTGAAAGGCTAAAAGGATATCATCTCATCTTCCCAGATGGTTCGGTTGATGTCATGGCGACACAGTATGTCAATTCAATCATCATAGAAAAGCTCGGCCTCAAATCATCAGAACCACGCGTTCCATCAGGACAGCACAGTTCAAAAAAAGGAAGACAGACCTCTTCCGATAAAAAATAAGTAGAAGATATCTATTTGATGATGTGTCTTAACACAACGGAAACAATGACTGTTTCTTAATGATGAAAAGGAAGGAATAAAAAAATGGACAGAAATAGGTTTCAAGTGAAGTTCACCGGGAAGAATGACCGTCAGAAATTTAACATGATTCGTAATTTGTGGACAGAAATCACAGATGATAAAGGTAGGTTTTCACGAGTTCAGTTTGTTTCGATGCGGGAACAAAATGAAATAATTAGCTTTGGTCTTAAATACATTTCTTCCAACGGGAAAAAATCAGGAATGGTAAGAATCAATGAAATTCTGCCGATTGAAATCATCGCAAAAACAACTCTTGCTTCCGTTCAGACTTTGCATGAATTATCTACTTTATAGATGTATTTATGAATAAAGAAGACCTACCGGATATTCCGGAACATCTTTTTAAGGACGTGTCTTGGGATAAGGATTCTGTCCTGTTGATTGGAAAGTTCTCTCCATTCATCTGCCCTCAAGGCAAAATGGTTGTCAAATGGATAGATTATGATGAAAAAAAGCAAGAAGCGACGTTTATCGTTCATTCAGGCCCTGATGCTTATAAGGGGAAAATGGCAGCATCAACCGTTATTCCCCCTTTAACTTTTGTGGCCGGAACAGAAAGAATCTTGCCATTCCTCTTATCTCTCTAAGAACAAAAAAAGAAGACTTTCAGGTCTTCTTTTTTTTATAGTATTCACATCTAAGAGGTACACATGTCATATTTAGGTAATATCGAAAACTTTGACGCGGCGGCAACAACTCCTTGCGACGAACGGATACTGAAGAAAATCATTCCTTTTTTTACGGATCAGTTTACGAACGTAGATTCATCAAACGGTAAATCTCGGAAGCTCCGTTCTTTAATCAATCAATCCGCAGAAAAAATAGCCGGCACTTCTTCTCTACAATGTCTTCCGGAAGAAGTCGTTTTTACTAGCGGGGGTACAGAAGCTAACAACACGATTATCCTGGGTTTCCCTTATAATGAAAAAACGATTGCCGTGTCTGCCACAGAACATCAATCTATTTTGAAGCCAGCGGCGAAAATACCGGGAAATGTTATTATTCCTGTTTTAGAAAACGGACAGATAGATATTGTTGCTTTAGAAGATTCCCTAAAGACAGAACAAATCAGATTGGTAAGCGTTCATGCGGTAAACAATGAAACAGGGGCAATACAGCCGATATCTGCAATTTATAAACTCTGCAAACAATACGGGGCGTTCCTCCATACCGACGCGAGCCAATATTGGGGAAAAGAAAAGAATCTTCTCGACGCTGATTACGTCACCATTTCCGGACATAAGGTTCACGCTCCAAAAGGAATAGGATCTTTGATAATAAAATCAGGATCACCAGAAATTTCCCCTTTGCTTTTGGGTGGGGGTCATCAAAAGGGAAGAAGAGCAGGGACTCTCCCTACTCCGCTTGTTGTCGGGATGGGTATGTCTACAGATTATTTCAAGGAAAGCTATGGGTTCTGTGAAAAAATAAAGAATATACGCGATAATATGATCGATGACTTAAAAATGTATGGAAATGTGGTTATGAATACAGATTCATCTTGTCAGGCGTTATTCTTTAACTTTTCTCTAACGGATATCCCTGCTTCAGACGTAATCGCGCATATGGAGAAACAACACGGGATAATCATTAGTAGGGGAAGCGCATGTATGGAAGGGAAGGAAAGTCACGTCATTGCGGGAATGAAAGGGAAAACAACGGAAAATGCATGTAACAGCATCAGAATATCTTGGTCTAAGTTTAATAAGACGTGTAATTTTACATCTTTACCGCACATGATAGAAAATTCAATCGTTGAAATGAAAAAAGAATCCTTTATTTGATTTTTTTGATATTCAAGCCAATAAATATGAACGTTCCAAGATATGCTTTAGATAAAAATGTGCCGAAGATTCCTTCTTCTACAAACGAGATGAAGAAAACAGAGGAACTAGATTACGTCTGGGACCCCGAACACAAAAAACGACCGGAAGGATCAAACTGGAAGCAAACAGATAAGGGATGGTCTAAAACCAAGAAACCGCAAAAGCAAAAAGAATCTCCAAAACCGAAACGTGATAATGTAAAGGAAAATGTTCGCACAGAAGTTGAAGACAAGACGAAAGAAGCGGCCAAAACAGTCGAAGAATATTACGGTAAAATAGATGATGGAGAAAAGAAAAAGATCGATGAAGAAACGCAACTCTTGTTGCGTGATTATATCGAAAAGGCGGCGAAAGGTTTACCGGCTACACTCCCCGAACTAAGCCATGAATCAAAAATCAAATTCCTTCAGGCCCTGTTTATTACAGTTAGGGCAAAACAGATAGAATCTATACCCGTACAGGATAAGACTTTAAAAGAAAACCAGACCAAAATTGTTAATGATTTGTATAACCATGCAAATAGAGCTTTAGAAGAAGTTGTTTCTGATATAAACACAAGATCAATTATTCAGAAGAACATCAGGCCGAATACTGTTCAAGGTATGCTCCCGAAATCTTCTAAAAAAGACATTTCCAAACAATCTGATACTGAATTTTCTGATACATTAGCTCTTTCAAATGAAAAAGATTATATTTCAGCCTTTCGTCGTAAACCTTCGATGCGGGCTTTAGTCTTCAAAGACCTACCACAAAGCGAGCAAGAAAAAGCTGACAGGCTTGCGTATGACAATAAACTCTACGGAGAAAATTTTTCCAGACTGAATTGGAGCATAAAGGATATTGTCAAGTATCATCCTAACAAAAACCGCAATTCTTTTATCATTGACGGATATGTAAAAAACCCCGATTCCGTTGTTTCTGACATTTCAATCCCTATTTCTGAAGCAAGTTCTGATAAAATGGTCAAGTCGATGAACAGCTTAATGAAGAAACTGGTAGGACTTGGGTTTAAGGGAATCGTGGAAACCGGGAAGAACGCGGAAGATATCGCGATGAACAAGGGGATGTTAACGGTAACGACGGACAATCCGAAACATGCCTTGGCGGTAAATGACATCATTAAAGAAACTTTCGCCGAAAACGGAATACAGGCGTCTTCATCTATCCATAAAAAACAATTCGGAATGGATGAAGAAAACCTTTTTGACTATTCAACCCGCTTGAAAAAGGTTATTCCGAAAGACGGTTCAGGATTTAAATTACCGCTAAATGATTTGCCTAAGTATATGGCGGCGGCACGGTATAACGGTGTTGATCTTATTGTTGAAAAGGGAGGAAATTTCAATCTTGTGCCTCATAACCCGTTGAGTGAAGTCGGAAAGATGAAACTTGATGGCATGTCAAAACAACATCCGAAGGAATTAATTGCAGAACTTTACTTCGCGAATAAAAAAGATAAACTTCCGAAGGAAGAACTTCCTTCAATCAATATTGAAGACCCTTTCAAAGATATTCGCGAAAAGTTACCTAAAACAGAAGAAGAACCTGATTATTCGATATTGGACGAACGAAAGACAGAACCAGAAACGGTTTCTGAAAAAAAGACGGAACCGACTCCGTCTTTTAACGGTGAAGAAATCGAAGACAACGTGAAATCCATAGGAGACAAGGCGGTACAGAAAGATTTGACGGTTTTCAACGACATTAAGAAAACATTACAGGGGATGTTAGAAGACATTTCTTCTTCAAGGAATGTAAGACTTTATCCACAATATAAAAAAGCTATAGGGAGAATAGCGCTCGGCCTCCTTAAAGGAGAAATCAACGATAAAACACCGCCAGAAGTAACAGATCTTTTCAAAAAAGTAGAAGATTCCATAAAGGAATATCAGGCTCCCGCTCCACCGAAGACGACTAAGGCGTTTAACTTCGAAGCGATGCCGAATTACAAGAAAATAGCAGAGGATGTAGATTCAGAAGAAATTTCAGACATTTCTAGCAGAAACACCGGTTGGAGATATACGGAACAATCAGGCAAACCCATGATTGTTTCAAAGACGGCAAACGGGACTCACGGTCTTGAATTCGACACGAAAGAAGAAGCAAAAGCCTGGGCGAGAAAAAATCCTTATGTCGGTGATAAATTCAGAGTTGACAGTGTGGAAGATTATGATTCTGAATTCGAAAAAGATACGGATATGAATTCCGGTAAAAGACTTAGCAAATCATTAAATCCTGATGCTTCAAAAGTCAGGGAAGTCCTTAACCATTACAATATAAAAGAAGGGGATGATAGGCTTAAATATATACTTGGATATAAAAGATACCTTTTACATAAAGCTTCTGATGAAGAAAAGAATGAAATATATTCTGAAGGTCTTAAAAACTGGCTCGGGAAAAAATCAGCGACAGAACTTAAGTCGGACTTTTTAAATCACCTGTCAACATCAGACCCTGAAAGAAGTGACGGTCTTAAAACATCCATGAACGAAATCAATCCGGAAGACTTCGTCAAACTTGTTAATGGAATCGCGGTTCTTTCTCCCGAAACGAAAAAATCAAGCATACAGGAACGTTTTATGCGTATTTCTGATATCGTCTTCAATACCTATGAATCCCCAGACGGACTTAAGCCGATCCAGAAACTTCCTGTTATTGTTGAAGGAATGAAAGTAGATGAACCTTTTCGGGTTAAGAGCCTTGAAGGTGATTATGCCCAAGGTAAACCCGGTGATTTTCTCATCCACGGAATAGAAGGAGAAAACTACATCTGCGACAAAGAAATCTTCCATAAAACATATAAAGAAATTTCCGAATCCGCAGAAACGTCAAGAAGGGCATAATTTTTTATACTGCCTTCCTATTTATAAGAATACAGTAAAGGAAGGAGTTTCTAAAGAATGCTTTTAAAAAAGATTTCGCCTGCGTGTCTCGCTCCGATCAGGAAGAAATTCAACCTTACACATATCGTTATGTGGGCAAAATCAGAACAAGGTCAATATATCATCTCGAATGGTGACAATCCCGATTCATGCGTGCAAGCGGCTTTGGTCGCTGGAAGATTCCGTAAGTTTCTTGGATGGCCGAATATGAGTTTTGAAGTCGCTCCGAAACTTACGGAAGTGTTGGTTGAAAATGAAAAGCTTAAAAATGAAAATAAAGTTCTTAAAGAAAGACTAAAGGTGGCTGGATATGAAGAATAGAGGTATGAGAAATAAAGCTTCTCCTCAAAAAAAAGCATTCGCGAAGTATCTTCGACGTAATCAGACACATCCTGAAATGGATCTAGGGAAAGCATTGGATCATACTTTCCCTAATGTGCCGATTTACAGACAAAGCCTTAGTTATGGATATATTCTTGATTTTTATGTCGCCGCGAATAAAGAAGGATCTCCGTATCGCGGAATCGCGATAGAAGTTGATGGGCCTTATCATTTGGCGAGGAAAGAATATGACAAACATAGGGATGCCGTACTTTGGAGCAAGGGAATACGCACCCTCAGATTTGATATCGCGGCAATCCGAAACAATATGAAAGTCGTCCTATCAATTATCTATTGTGAATTGACAAAGATCAGAAAATAGTGTATATTGTTTGAGAAAAGAAAGGCTTATCAGATCATGCCATATATGTTGAATAAAAATTGGCAAGTTATTAAAAAAATCACCGTTTCAAAAGCCATTAAAAAGGTTTTGAATGGCCGTGCCATGTTCTTGAATAAAGAAACAGGTGAACTTTTTGAATATAACGATTGGATAAAAAACGGAGTCTCTACCAAAACCGTAAGATTCGGAACCGGTCAAATCCCAAAGCCGGAATTTATCGTCCTGATGTTTTATGCGGGAATCGGTATGCGTCCCATCCCAGAAGATCCAAGAATCAGCAGATACAATATCTTTGTCCGTGATGAAGGTTGTTGTATGTATTGCGGATGCAAACTCAATTGGGGCAAGGGAAGCTTCACTTATGACCACGTACATCCGCGTAGCAGAGGCGGTAAAACCGATTGGGACAACATCGTCTTGTCTTGCCACGCCTGTAATCACAAGAAGGGCGACAAGCACCTTCATGAATCCGGTATGAAGTTGCGCGGTCTTCCGCACAAACCAGATGCGCAGGAATTGCGTGCCAAATCTATTAAAATGCGTCAGCAGATTTGGAAACAAGAAGACAGGGAAATCGCAAAATTCTTTTAAAAAGAAAGGGAAATCATGTATAGCGAACTACACACCTATGTTGATGAAGAAGGAAGAACAATAACTTCTCGAAAATTTCAAGAAGCAACCCTGTTTACAGGGAAACAAAAGGTCAAGACGCAAGATATGCGCGAATGGGATTGGGAATTCGGGTTTCCACTCGAAATTCAGACAATTGAAAGTGCCTTTGAACGGTTTGATGAAATCTGTAAACGCAGACTTGACGAACACAACGCAAGGTTTAAAAAGTAAAGACGGAAAGGGAATAAATTGCTATGAATTCGATGACAATCAAGAAGCTGGATAACGGAGACATCTCCGTGGATTTTAACTTTGTCCTGAATGAAAACAACCAATTGGCTTTCCAACAGGTAGAACAAATGAAACAGAACATTTCTTCAATGTTTAAGCCAAATGTCTTTATCCGTTTTGAAAGCCAAGACGTTGTTATGAAGAATCCCATTACAGCAACATTTTCTGATACGACGGTTGAGGAAATCAAAACGGCTTTGTTTAAAGACTTCCCGTTTGTATTCGTAAAGGCATAAAAATATGGACTTGAAATTTTTAGGAGCAGGAAGTTGTTTCAACACGACACTGGGGAACACGTCAGCATGTCTTCCCGTTGGTAATTCCGCATTTCTGTTGGATTGCGGAGAATCCGTTTTTCACCAAATTCAGGTCGGAGACCTTTTGAACGGATTCAAGAATATCAACATTTTTGTCTCACATAGCCACAGTGATCATTGCGGAAGTCTTTCAAGTCTCCTTTTTTATTGCTTTTATGTCTTGAAAGTTCATCCGAAGGTCTATGCCCCGAAGGCTGTTTTTCAAATTCTTGACCTTCAGGGGACGCTAGATGAGATATATGAGAAGAACGTGTTGGAAGCTTGTAAAAAGAAAGTCTTTCAAACAGATATGCTCAGCCCTTCTGGACTCGTGAATATTTCTGTTTTCCCCATAAAAGAAAGTCATGCGGAAAAACTGGAATCTTTTGGTTTTTTGTTTGCCGACAGCTTAGGAGATTGTTTTTATTACAGCGGGGATTCTAAAGGATTTAACACAAACATCCTTTCTCTTTTCCGTTTAAATCAGGTAAAGAAAATCTATCATGATTGCAGTTGGCTTGACTATCCTGATAACATTCATCTTTCATACAAAAAACTTTGTCAAATCATAACCGATCCAGAAGAAAGAAAACGAGTTGTTTTGATGCATTTTGATAAAGGTTTCAATTTTGAACAGGCCAAACATGACGGATGGTCTTTCCCGACAGCATAGAACATCTATAAAGGACTTATAAATAATGGCAAAACGCAAGAATATAAAAGAAGAACAAGCACAGACAAGAATCAAAAAAGTAATCGGACAGGACTTATTTAAGTTGATGACCGAAATGCTCGGGAGAGAATTAACGGATGAAGAAACAGAAATCATTATAGAATCCGCAAAGATTTTCGTCGCGGATACCTTTCTTCCTAATTTCGTTTATGATAAGGAAGTTCTTAAAGAAACGGCATTGTCGAATGAAATCGTGACGAAAGATGATTTTGAAGATTTTGAAGACTTTAACGAAGAAGATGGTTTTGAAGACAAACAATATAGTCGATATGACGACTTAAATCAAGAAAACGGATATGAATACTAAAAAGAATCTTAACCTGCACAATGTGTTGACAATGCTTTTCTTTTTCCTTCCTGAAAACATCGCTTTCAGAAATCTGGAAAAAATGGCCGACTTGATGAAATCAGAAGTGTTAAAATCAAAATACAACAAGATCATTTCACCTGATGAAATCAGCGCAACGGAAATCCTTGCAGTTATCAAAGACCTTGGAAATAATTTAGTGTCTTGTAAAACGTCGAAAGATAGAGTGTTGATAAGAATCACTCCCGAATTCAAAGCAATCGTAAACGGACTTATCCTCAAAGCAAGCCCTACAAATGTCAATCGAATTAAGGAATTGTCTAGAATCTTGTTTAGGAACGCAGACTTCTCGTCAAACTTTATCCTCAGAAAAAAAGCCAAAGAAAGCGACAGGGTGCTTGAAGTGATGAATTCTTTGGCCGATAAGAAGGGAGAAGTTTATTCCCTAATTAATCGTCTATATGGAATCCTGAAAGAAAACGGATTATGAAGGAAGTGAAAGATATCATATATTGGTTTCTGACACGATCTATATTCGTCCTGTTAATGTTCTCATTTCTTAAGTCGGGGAATAAGGTTTCTGGGTTCTTTTTTATACCTATGCTCTTATATTGCTGGTTAGGGATGCTAATGAGGATGGCTTGCCTCAGAAACATAAAAATGCGGTTCTCAGACATGGCGATGTTTCTTCTTGATGCTATACCGTCAATCTCGCTAATAGCGTTTGTAAATCCACAATATAGAACCGTTACGAATATCTTTATAATTTCTTACTATATCGTGATTTTCTCCAAACTGTTTTTTAAAAAAATATCGGTAGGGGGTTAACATGAAGAGACATGTGATAGGAGATACTCATTTCTACCATGAAAGAATAATTGCCCTTTGTGACAGACACCCGAAAAACAGGAAAGAAAGGTTCTTTGATTCTGAAGAAATGAACGAATATATGATATCTTGTTGGAATCAGCATGTCGGGGAAAACGATGAAGTTATACATGTCGGAGACTTCGCCCTATGTCGTTATTACGATCAGTTGCAAGCCGTTTTCAAACGCTTAAACGGAAGAATTTCCCTGATATTGGGGAATCATGATTGTCATTCCAAACTTACCAAAGAAAGACTTTACAGACTCGGATTCGAAAGAATAGAAAAAAAAGAAATTATCCTGCCCGATATAAAAATCATCTTCACCCATAAACCGATTCAAAACCCGGATACTGATTGGTTTAATATCCACGGGCATATACACGAAAAGAAATCTTTGTTTCCTAATCAGTTTAACGTGTCTGTGGAACGAAATGATTATTGCCCGTTCCTATTACAGGATATAATAGACTCCGTCGTCAAACCTTATTTTATGAAAGGAATCACCCATGCCTAAAGAAGAAGAGGAAGAAGAAATCATTATGCCTCAGTTCGTTTTGCCCCAATCAGATTATTTAACAAGATCCAGAATTATCTATTTCAACACAGAATTCAATCAGACAAGCGCAAGATCTTGTATCGAAAGGCTTTTAATTATGGATGCCGAAAGCATTCACGACGACATAACATTGCTTATCGACAGCAACGGTGGAGATGTCTACTCTTTTTTCGCCATTTATGATTCCATCACCAAGCTTATCCATTGCGATGTCGCTACCGTATGCCTTGGCCGAGCGATGTCTTGCGGTCAAATGCTCCTGATGTCCGGAACCAAAGGTAAACGCTTTATCACCGAAAATTCAAACGTCATGATGCATCAGATAAGTTCCGGAACCATCGGTAAAATTTCAGAAATGGAAAACCATGTCCAAATGGTACAGAATCTAATGAAAAGGTTCGAAAAAATCATTTTGAAACATTCAAAAATAAAGAAAAACGAACTCTCAAGATTGATGTCCAGGGACGCTTATATGTCCCCGGAAGAAGTCATTAAATACGGAATTTGCGACCATCTCATCACCAAACCGTCAGACCTTTATTCTCGTCTTGTTTCTAAAAATATCAAAACACGTAATGTTATCGATAAAATGGTAAACGAATCAAAAATAAAAAGAGCGTAAATACAAGGAATACAAGGAATAAAATGAATACAACTTATATCTTTTATCACAAATCAGACCATGACGGATGTTTAAGCGCTTTCCTTTTAAGGAATTGGCTTGATAAACAAAATAGAAAATATCTCCTTTTACCCTGCGACTACGGAAGCGAACCGTATGACAGACTTGATGAAATTAACGGTAACCCTGTTTTTCTCCTTGACTTTTGTTTCGAAAAAGAAGGGGTAATGAAAAAAATAAAAGACAATTCCTCTTCCTTTACATGGATAGACCATCATCAAAAGTCTATCCAACTGTTTCAGGATTTGAATTTGCAGGGATTGCGTACAAAAGAAGAAAGCGCTTGCATGCTGACTTTCAAATATCTGTATCCGTCAACCCCTTTGCCCAAAACCGTGGAAAGAATAGGATTGTTCGATTGTTGGAAACATGGAGATAGAAAAGAAATCATAGGGTTGGAATACTATCTGCAAAGTCGAGAACTTCCTCCGGAAAGTCAAGAATGGGAATATTGGGTATCTTTATCCGACGAAGACGAACTCCTGAAATATGCGGATATGGGGTGGGTGGCATATAAAAGAAACTTGATTCAAAATAAGGAAATACTCAAAACCCAAGGATTCGAAACAGAACTCTTCGGATATCGCGTCTTGGCTGTTAATTCTCAGGAAAAAGGAAGTATGGTTTTCGGCGAACAACTTAAAGATTATGACTTCTGCATAAGCTTTAAATTTACCCCCCAATGCTGGATATACGGCGTCTATAGCCTCACTAACGATTGCGCGGAATTCTGCCACCGTTTCTACGGAGGCGGAGGCCACAGCGCAGCCGCAGGTTTTCAAACACGCGAATCCGTCTTTAAACTAATGTCTTAATTTCAAAAAAAAAGAAAAACAAAGGTAAATAAAATGGGAAATAAAATATTATTGCCAGACGGCACACCCCTTACTTTGACAACAGGAGAGGCGAAAGACGTGGAAGACGGCAACCATAGTTTTGGAGAACTGTATGAACACCGTATCCTCCTCTATATGGCTTTCATTAAATCTCTCCCTCAAGATACGGCCTGGAAAAGCCTTCGTCACAGCCCCTTAAACGGGAAAGAAGAACCGATGTATAAAGATTCCTTTATCTCCGGCCTGAATGTGCCTGGAACCAATCAGCAAATAAGCTACCATATCCCTTTGAGATACTTCGATATCTGCCCGGCAAAGGAATTGGAACACGCTCCCCTATGGGATTCTCATTCCAGCTTCGATGTCTTGGATAGACTCCTCGAATATATCACCCGACCCAAAAAGAATTTCGATTCAGACTTCAGTTGGGACGGAAATCCTAAAACTTGGATCGGATTCGATTTTGACGGAACTCTCGCTTTTTATGACAGAATAATGACGATTGACCCTCTCACAGGAAAATCCGACCCCCTTTATATAGGAAACCCTATACCTAAAACTGTCGAATTGGCCAAAGACTGGATCAATATGGGCGTCGAAATCCGCATTATTACCGCCAGAGTGTCAAGCCTCCCTTTCTTGGAAAAATCACCTCAAGAACAAAAAGTCATCCTCTTAATACAGGATTGGTGCCTGAAACACTTGGGTAAAAAATTGCCCGTCAGTTGCGAAAAAGATAAAAATATGTTCTGCCTCTATGACGACCGAACCATTCAGCTTATTAAAAATAAAGGCACAAGATAATGTTTAACCGTGTCTAACTGCCTAATACAAACTACCCTAAGCCTATAGAACTTAAAACCTAAAAGTAAAAATACTTCTCTCTTCTAACCCCCCTTTCCTCAATAGATAAATTCCTACAGATTCCTACAACCATTAAATCCCCTATAAATCCCCTATAAACCCTACAAACCCTACAAATCTGCCCATAAATCCTATAAATCAGCCCTCTGTCAAGAAAAATTTCTGTCAAGAAAAATTTTCAGAATTTGAATGTCGGAAATACGCGACTTATAAAATTCTCTTAAAACCAGACAGTTAAAACCAGACAGTTAAAACCAGACAGTTAAAACCAGACAGTTAAAACTTGACAGTTAGGCTTAAATATGGTATGTCGGGGAAATCCTATCTATATAAAAAGATTACTTCTATTTTATTCATTGTCCTTAAATATGATTTTTATCCCTTATCGGAATCCCTGTAGAGATATATAAATATATATTAAATGATGTTATAACAATGAAAGATAATTTCAGAAGCGAAATTATCTGTTGACAAGACAGGTATAAAGACATAAAAAATAGGACGGCTAAATTTTAAAAAGCTTGACAAGTGATAAAAAGGGTCAGATATATGTAGCTGAAAATCCGTAAAAAACAAAAGTCAGGTTTTTTTATTTCGGAAGGATTATTTTCTGATAATCAGACAGAGGGACACAGAAGGAAAGGGTTAAAAGGAATAGGACGGCTAAAGCCAGGTTTTGTTTGACAGTGATTAAATTTCTCTGATACCTGTAGCTGAAAATCCGGGATTTTAGACAATTAATTTTTTTTAAGGATTTCTATCCGGAACAGTTGACAAATTACAAGGCATATGGTATTTTATAGTTGTTTTCAAATCTTAGAGGTGTTTGTTCGGTGTTTTTATTACAGATTAAACGAAGGGAAGAAAAATGAAGCGACCGGTTGAAAAAATTCTTGAAGATGTTCTCAAATTGATGGATTCTTTCAAATATGAAAGAAACGAGAATAGCACATCTAATTCATTTTTTGAAGCAGAATTGAATGAAGACGGATTTTTTATTCTGCGCAATGAAATTGAAGGTTTTATCGAAGGTGCCAAAAACGCCGAACAACAGCTTCAACCTGACAATAGATAGGAGAATGTTATGGGATACGATGCGATTGCCTACCGGGTTAAAAGAAACGGGAATCTTGGAGATTGTGTCAGTCGGGAGACGATGACAAGGGCAGAGAAGAACTGGTTTACGCGGGCTTCGAATAAAGTTCAGAAGATTTGTGGAAGTGTGGATTTCGGATTGGACAAAGGGTATCTGGAATGCCGTATCTGCGGGGTTCTTATGAACAGATGGTTAGGAACCGACATCAACGATACGGAAACTCCGATTACTACGGAACGGATAAAGCACAATCCGATTTGTTTAGAAAATTTAGAAACCGACTGGGAACGGCACAGTGTCAAGATGTTCTTGGAAGGTTGTCAGAAATTCGGGTATGCTGTCAAAAACGTATGGTAACGGGAGGTTTTTATGTCAGGGATTTTAACGAATTCTTATCGGATACTTACGAACCCGAATAACGTTAGGGAAGAAGATTTGGGTATTTTCAGGTACGTTATTTTTGAGAACGGAGATGTGGGTTTTGCGTCGGATATGGATTTTTACGGATTTCGGGAAATCGTAAAATCCGTAGAGACGATCAAGGCGGGATTAAAAGCCATCGGTGCCGGAACCATTTTCATAAAAGGAGAAGACGGTGTATTGACATGGCGTTTTGATTCCTACGGAAGCACTTCTTTAAATCTTCCCAAAGGAGAAAGGGATAGGGATGAAGACGTGCTTAAGTCTGTTCTTACGGATATTCTTTACGATTCCGGAAAAGAAGAAGGTTGAAAATGCTATATCCATGTTTCGTCGCGAAAGCTATTTCCCGTTACACGAGATGGAAAGAACAGATTATCGACGCCGACAAGCGTAAACGGGAGATCGACGCAAGTTGCTTAAGACTTCTTGAAAAGGAGATTTTTCGTTCTGTTGAAGCGGGCGAAACCGGGAAGTCAAGCGCAGGTTATATCGGGAGGACTGTCAAATATATTGTGCCGAGGATTCGGAGACTCGGATACAGTGTTTCCGTTTTTGACGATTCCTTATCTGTTACAGATATTGAAAAGGTGCAAGAAACAGGATATTATTCTATTCTGGTTATGTGGGGAAAGGAAGAATATGTTCAAAAACATTAAAGTCGGAGACGTTGTCGTTAGCAGAAATGGGGATTGTCTTAGGACAACAGAAGTTGATTGGGAAGGGTTTAAAACGGATGACGGCAATTGGCATTGGAAGAGTGATGGAAGACTTAATACTCTTTTCCAGACTGACAATGATGCCGTAATGTATCTGAATAACACCTCCTACTACAGAATTCGGGAATCTGTCGTCAGGTGGATTGGGGACTGGTTTAAACTAAACGGTGACGGATGTAAGGCTATTATCGGGATCAGCGGAGGGAAAGATAGCAGTGTTGTAGCTGCCCTGTGTGTGGAAGCCTTGGGTCGGGATCGGGTTATTGGGGTTTTGATGCCGAACTGTAAACAGGATGATATTGAGTACAGTTACAAGCTTGTAGAACATTTGGGTATCCAGCATATACTCGTGGATATCGGAAGTGCCTATAAGGAATTGACTAAAAAAATCGATGCCGGGTTTGACGGCATGGTGTGTGAAAACGGCGGAGTTAGACAGTATTTCAATTCAGTGTATTGGAACAACACCCCGGCTAGGCTTCGGATGACAACTCTTTACGGAATTGCCGCCTGTGTTAACGGACGGGTTGCGAACACCTGTAATTTGAGTGAAAACTTCATTTCATATAGCACTAAATTTGGAGATGCGGCCGGAGATTTTTCTCCTCTAGGAAATCTGACTGTTACCGAAGTCAAGGCTTTGGGATACGAGTTGGGATTGCCAGAGGCGTTGGTTGTAAAAGTTCCTACGGATGGAATGTGCGGGAAAACAGATGAAGATAATTTTGGTTTTACCTATGATGTTCTTGACAAATATATTCGTACTGGTATTTGTGAAGACGAGGTTGTTGTACAGAAAATTGAAGGTATGCGAATGGCAGGATTGCATAAACACAAATTAATTGATACGTTTAAATCATTAAAAAATGTCTAACAGAACAGACTTAACTGGGCGGCATTTCGGGAACCTAACGGTTTTAGGAAAAGAGAAAAGTAGGAATCGGCATACTTACTGGAAATGTTTTTGTTCTTGTGGTCGGTTTAAAACAGTAAGGACAGAGGCTTTAGTAACTGATAGAACCAAAAGTTGTGGCTGTTTGAGACGAAAGGATCTAACAGGAAGAAGCTTTGGTAAACTTTACGTTATCGGTCTGTTTTCTACTACAAACCATAAACAACTATATTCTTGTATGTGTGAATGCGGAATCGAATTTATTGCAGAGGCTGGTAATATTCGAAGTGGACATACAACTTCTTGCGGTTCTTGTTCAAAAGTATTAGACATAACAGGAGAAAGATTCGGCAAACTGGTTGCAATCGAAAGTGTGGGGAAAAGGAAAAACAAATCTTTATGGAAATGCCTATGTGATTGTGGATGCACGACATATGGTGAAGTTTCTCTATTAAGAAGCGGTCACAAGCTTTCTTGTGGATGTTTGGTTTCTAGGGCAGAAATGGAATTTAAGATTTTCTTAGAAAGAAATGGTTATTCATTTCAAACACAATTCAGCTTTCCAGATTGCCTCTATGTTCGTAGATTGAAATTTGATTTCGCTATTTTTAAAGGTTCTAATCTTTTGTGTCTTGTAGAATTACAAGGAGAGCAACATTTTTCTCCAATTACTTTCAAAAAGGGGAAAACTCTTTCTGCTGACGAATTTCAGACACTTCAGATAAGGGACAAAATTAAAACTGAATATTGTAAGAAAAACAACATTCCTTTGTTGCTTATAGACTATCGTGACTTTAAGCATAAAGAATCTATTTTTTTGTCATGGATAAAAACTCTTTGTGGACTTGACAAATTAGGGGATATCTGTTAAAGTATCTTCAAATCTTAAAAGGAAAGAAGAGGTGGGTTGTCGGTTATTTACACATTCTTAATCTACAAGATTTAATAAATATCCTATTTGTATAAGTGGAGGGATTTATGCAAACGCAAATATGTAAAGAATGTGGTAAGGAAAAGCCTTTATCAGAATTTTGGGAAACCATTTCTGGTTATGAAAAGATGTGTAAAGCGTGTAGAATGCTTCGTCGTTATGAACAGCGTCTAAAGAAAAGAAAAGAAAATGGACAAAGAACAAGAACTTTGACAACAAGAGAAGTAAACAAGTTGCGTGAAAATGGTTTGAGGTACTGTCCTAGATGTAAAAGGGTTCTTCCTTTAGAAGAATTTTCACACACCAAAGGCAAAAAGAACAATTCTCCACACTGTCATGAATGTTGTAGTGACCTTTTGCTAGAACTAAGGGAAAAAGAAGAATACAAAAATTCTCACAAAGAATACTATAAACAAAGGAAAGAACAGGCAAAAAACAGAAATTTGTTAATTAAGTATGGTATTTCTTTAGAAATGTATAATGAAATGCTTGAAAAGCAAGATGGAAAATGTGCTGTGTGTGGTAAAACCACTACGGAAAATGGAAAGTGTCTCGCGGTAGATCACGATCATAAAACGGGTAAAATTAGAGGATTGCTTTGTAATAACTGTAATGTATCAGTAGGTTTTTTACAAGATAATCCGGAACTAGCTTTGGTTATTCACGAGTATTTAAAAAATGGAGGTTGATATTTCTTATTTACACATTCTCAATCTTTACAAGGACCAGACGGTTCTTGAATTCAAAGAAGTCTTCGCGATGGAGAAGGCACACGGAACATCTTCACACGTTGCTTGGAACGGGAAAGAAGTCAGTTTCTTTGCGGGTGGAGAAAGCCATGTGAACTTCGTCAATCTTTTCAACAAGGAAACTTTGACGGCTGCTTTTCAAAAGGTTTTCGGGGAAACGCCTGCCATCATTTACGGAGAGGCATATGGCGGCAGTCAGCAGAAGATGTCAAAGACATATGGGTCAAATTTGCGTTTCATTGCCTTTGATGTGTTTTCATCTGATCGGTTCTGGGATTTGCCGGATGCCTGCCGTTTGGTTACGGAAGAATTTGGCTTAGACTTCGTTCCCTTTAAGCGGGTTCCTGCTACTGTTGAAGCTTTGGATATTGAAAGGGATAGTCCTTCTGAAATCGCGGCGAGGAACGGGTGTCAGGGTAATACCGATAGGTTTGGTTTCAATCCTCCGGTTCGGGAAGGTATTGTTATCCGTCCCATCCATGAATTCACCAACAAATGGGGAAAGCGTGTGATTTGCAAGCATAAGCGTGCGGAATTCCAGGAACGGCAAAACACCCCGGATGTCAAGGATTTCGACCCTGAGAAGGCCAAACTGATTGAAAATGCTGATTCTATCGCCGAAGAATGGGTTGTAGCGGAAAGGCTTAATCACGTCTTGGATAAGCTTGGGAATCCAAGAGATTTGAAAGATACAGGTAAGGTCGTCAAGGCGATGGTGGAAGACGTTTTTCGAGAAGCAGAAGGCGAAATCGACATGACGGATAAGTCAAGAATCTCCAAGTCCATCGGGAACAAGACGGTGAAACTTTACAAACAACTTTGCACAAAGATTTAAGCATGAAACTTTACTGTTATCATTGTTGTATTGAATTTGAAATCAAGTGTAACATCGTGCATTTGGACAATTTTTTTCGTATACCTTATAGGATTGATACGGATGAAAAATATAGTCGTTTCATCGGCACGCAGAGGGACCTTTGCGTCAGAAACGTTAATCAAAAAAAACACTTTTCATACGTGGTTTCTCTTTCAGACATAGCCAATTACAAAGTTTTGTCCTTAAATTTCCTTCACGAAATCGAAGAGGAAACACCCATGCTGTCACAACAGGGTTAAACCATGTTAATGCACGTATCGACATAAGGAGTAAAAAATGTTTAATGATGGGTTTGATGCTAAAACCATGAACTTTCTTGCGAAACAATCAAGGGAAAAAGATGCGGAGCAAAAGGCTTCTAATTTCATCCTTACAATTGAAGAACGAGTAAGAAATGATGCTTCCAACGGCCTGATTTCTTCTTACCTCCTTTCAACACAGCAAGGAGTCCTTCCACGTTATTTCGCCGACAGTCTTGTGATGTCTAAGGTTAAAACCTATTTTGAAGCCAGAGGTTTCAGCATCGTGATTAATTGTGTGCGGGAAACTGTTTTTATAGAATGGAAATTTTAAAAAATGGCGACAAACAGGAAAACGTTATCTTTTGAAGATTATGAAACGCTTCTGAAATCGCAGGAACGCGCACATTTTTATAAGATCATGGAACTCGCCCAAGCTGGTCTTGATAATTGCGGCATCTGTATTTTCTGTCAAGATTGCCCGAGACTTTCCACCTGTATCATTAAAAAGACGTGTGATGAAGTTGAAGGAAAACTTAAAAGCGGAGAACTTGAAAGGGATTAATCTGTGACTATTGACAAAAACCAAAGAAGTATGATATAGTTACACCATCAAAAGAAACAATAGGGATAATCCCTAGAAAGGTTTGGAACTATGAATGAACTTGGTTTGTTGAATGTCTGGTGGATGGTTCGTGAAGATATCAATATCGGGGTTACGAAAATGCATGATATCTTACAGAAGTATAATCTTGATCCTGATATGATGCGAGTCCCTAGCGACCGTGAATGTGTGCGTCGCGGAATCGACAGTTTTCATAACCGTAGGGGTTATAAGCGCCGTGTCGTTGAAAAGATCAGCGAGACCCAGAATAAGGCTGTTTTCGGAATCCTCGGCATCAGTCTTGACAAAGAACATGAAAATTCCAGTTACATTCAGAATACAAAAGTCGTTCTTGACAAGAATTCCGGAACTATCAGTGCGGAAGGAACGATGGCGGATGAGGTTCTTAACAAGGTTGACAATTGTCGCGGCACCTATAATAGTGAAGACATTCGCACTCTTTGTAAGAATGTCGTGCGGAAATGCTTCGGTGTAAGCAAGAGGCCAACTGGTGGAGTCTATATGATCCCGTTCGTTTTCAAGAATAAGATCGATGCTTTAAATTCCGTTCTTGGAGAAGTCGCCGGCAAACGTGAAGCATGTGTCTATGTCGAGCGGATTTTCGGAGGAGAAGAAGAAAAAGATACTGCCGCCGTCAGTGTCTTTGACGATCTTACTAAGAGAATTTCATATCTGATGAACAGCGTTAAGAATGTCACGAAACAGGTTTGTCGCCTCAAGGGCAAGACTGTTCAGATGGAAGAAATCAAGTATATCGCTGATGTCTATCAAAAGATTCTCGGAGATCGTGACAGCATCTTGGAATTCGGAAACGTCTTTAGCCGTGCTTCCGAAAAGATTGAAGAAGTTATCGCAGACTTAACGGTTTGCCCGGAGAAAGTATAAAAAGAACAATAAAATAATATATATAGCCATAAAAAAGACAGGGTGTCGGAATTCCGACACCCTGTCTTCACACAACCTGTTCTTTTACCGCCATTGCGAGTTCATACATTAAAGGAGGACAGACGCTATTCCCGATTATCTGTCTTGCCTGATTCTGAATTTAAGTCATAAGGTGAACAAATGAAAAAAATAAGTTTCAAAGGTATTCCCGTAAAATGTTTTGAAACTCCAAAACCCATGAACGAAACCGTTAATCGAAGTCTCTGGGTTTTGGAACAGTTCAAGGCAAGACACGGAAGACTTCCAAGACCCGACGATAAGGCTTTCCAAAAGCTTACAGAAGTCCAGCAGGTATTTGCCAACGGTTTGCGTAAGACCGTAACGGAAAGGCTGTATAAGCGCTTCTTGGAGATTTCTAAACATGTCTAAGAAAAATTTTGATTACTGTCCGAAAAAGGCCGCATTCAGAAAAGAATGTGTTGCCAATCCGATTATTGAAATCTTCGGAGGTCCTTTACCTGAAGACAAAATCATTGTGGATACAGCGGGTGAATATTCGAAGAACGTCAAGGCGACGGCATGCTATCAGCTTCTTAAAACAGGGGCGATCACTTCAACTACCCAATTCGTAGGCGTTGACAATGAATCGAAATCCGGAAGCAACGGTATTGTCAAGACGAACGCTTTACATTATGGACCGGATTGCCGTTGGCATATTCCTTGTGTCTGTGATGAAATTCAAAATTTTTGTCTAAAGAATAGGGACAGGATCGGATTTATCAGTCTTGATCTTCAGGCATTGGCTCCGAATTGTTTCTATGTCTTTGAAAGCACGTTGCAAGCGATGCAGGGATCCAGTCATAAATTCGGGATATGCTTCAATTCTATTTTTAGCTTACCTTGGAACATGAAAGAGAACCTTATCAAAAACGGACTTGTGGAAGAGGCGATGGAAACAGAATTTCAACGCTATCAGGAAGATAATTATTCTTTCGTTAACCTGCTTCAGAATTACAATCCGATGTCTTGGTTCTGGTATGAAGGGTGTGGAAAATCTCAAACAATTTTGGGAAGTCTGGTTTTTGAAAGGAAACTCCCTTTATGACCATCAAAAGAAGGATCTCGTTGGTAAAGTCATGAAAAGGTTTCTCAAGTATCTGTTTACTCATTTAACCTTTAAATCAAGTCATCCCGAAGAGTCAGATCCGGGATGGGAAATCCGTTGGACTTTCTTTAAAATTTCATTCCTAAAAAGAAATGTAAAAAAACAAAAAGACCCCATTGACAAGAATGACGGCATTTGATACATTGTTTGCATTCAAAAGACACAAGTCTTTAAAACAAGAAAACCAGAAAGGTATAAGGAAGTATGAACATCAATCCGAAGAATCGTTTCATTATGCAGTATATCAAGGAAAAGGATCAGAATGGCCGAATGGCCCCTGTCGGAATCTTAGCTTCAGGTCTTAACAATGAAGGAAAGATCATCTATTCCTATTCCCTCGCCAACACCCATCCTACCGGTGCGCAGAAGGCTTCCGGTATTAATCCTGACAAGTTCGATATGAAGACCGCCGTTGAACTTGTAATGAAACGTCTCGATGACGGTGGAATGGATACGACTAAGTTTCCGTCTTCGGTTTCTGCTCTCATGAAGGTCAAGAATCTTCAGGTCAAGATCAGCCAAGTCAAGACCCGTAAGGATGGAATCCTTCCAGCAAACTTCATTCGCTATTCCGGCACCAATCGCGGTTACGTGAAAATTCGAGGTTTCAAGGAGCGTTCCGAGGCTTATTTTAAGGATGCCATCAAGTAATAAGGTATTGAAAATTAACCTAAAACAATCTATTTAGGAACATCTTCTTTTGGCAGAAGGAATAACAAAAAAAAGAACAGAGTAACGGGGCTGCCACTCCTTTCTCAAAACAGAAAGACAAAACAATGAAGACTACCAAGACTCAGATTCCTGACATCACAACATCCAAGACCGTTGGCTTTGCCGAAGCGCGCAAGATCGTCCGCAAGGCCGGCTTCCGGAATCATCAGGCGTATTCATGGGCGAAGATCGAGGGTCGCCTTCCCGACGGCCTGCCGCAGAGCCCCAAGACCGTGTATTCTCGCTATTGGAAGGGTTGGGATCAGTTCCTTGGCTTGACCAAGTAATTTGGGAATAACCAAGTGGTTTCTAAAAAAGGGCGGAATATTCCGCCCTTTTTTTTATATCTTGAAGCCAAATCCGACACAGTGGAAAGGAAGACATTTGGATTCGATTATTTCTATTGATTGATCTTTAAATTCAGGACAGGAAAAAGGATCAATCATTATTCTGCTATATAAACAGGAAAGGCAGGAATGGAAAATCAGTTTTTGATTAGAAGAATCATCCATTCTTGAAATTGAAATTACGACCGGTTTCTTTTTGCAGACACCAAGTTTAGTTATGAATTGTTTCATTTAGTTCGATATCCTTTCTATCTGATATAGATTTCAATGATTAAATAATCAATAGAAAGGAGCGTGTTATGAGCAGAAGAGTACGCTATAATTCGATTTTGGTGAAAGATAAAGAAACTGACGGTTTTCTGCTTATCCCCATCATTAACGGGAGAATCAAATCACAGGGTATTCTCCTTGATATTTCTACAGATATTATTTCCGGCTGGTTAGAAAACGGTTCTTTACCTGAAAACAGAATTCTTTTGGCTGAAGCCAAAATAGAAGGCGAAAACCAATATTTTATTACCAAAGCAAGCATAGATATGGTTTTGGACGGCAAAGAAGTTAACTTTTGGAATATTATAGACAATCCGGACTATATTTCCTATTTTCTTCAAAAAGTTAAGATTTAATTCCCTAAAGGCATTGACAATCAGGGAAGGAAATGTTACCTTTTGAATATTGAAAGGACGGAAATATGTTCAAAGCAATTGTCAGAGTCACGGAAGGCACTGGATCCAGTTATGGAATGCCTGCACATCTTTATGTCAGCGGGAATGGCATTGCTATGTCCAAGTCTCCGAAGAAAGCACTTACCGAAGCCAGGCGTCTCGCAGAAGCTAACAGGTCAGAAGATTGCGTTCAACAAGGATTGCCCAAGGGCATCGGCCTGATTCCTGTCTGGGACGAAACTATCCTATTCAAGGACGAAAAGATTGTGATGGTGAAGTTATGAAAATTGAAGTTTACAAAGTAACTGTCAAGCTAACCAAATCAATTGTTAATCAGTTGCAAAAAGCTACGCTTGAAGTCCTAAGACATGGAAAAGTCTTGGGGTATGTTGTTAATGTCCGAAAGGATATTCGGAAAGCTTTTTTGATTTCCTACAACGATGGACTTTTTTACATTTCTGATGATTGGCACACTTCGAAGAACTCGACGAGATTATTTCGCAGAATTGGGAAATGGAGTGTTGAATGGGATTTCGGAACCATTGAAAACAAGGAAGAATTTCTGAAAGAATATGAAATCGTTCTTAAGACCACAGTTCCTCAAATTTTCGTTTAAAGGACTTATGAAAAAAGAAAAATTTCACCCCTTCTTTTCTTATTCTAAGGGATGTCGGAAAACGGCTTGGGAAACTCCGGAATATCTGACAGAAGAAGATTGGGTATTCCTCGCAGGCTTGATTCCTTTCCTCGAATCTGATGATATCGGAGGGGCTAGAAATTATTTATTTCCTTTAGGAGAAAACTGGAATCTTACTGAGGATTTCTTTAATCATACAATCGGTTGGCCAGAAGGATATTCATATTGCCCGAAAATTGAAAGATGGTGCAAAGACATTGAAAAAACTTATTTCTATCAGTTAGGATTTCTAGTAATTAATAAATACTATTGTAAGATGAAAGAATCTCTTGAAAAGCATTTGTCTACTTGACAACCAAGATTAATCTGTGATATATTGACGGCATTGAAAGAAAGAACTTACAACATGAAAATTGACAGATTCCCAACAGCAGAAGAAGGTTTTAAACTTACCCCTTGTGTTTTTGCAGGGGTTGATTGCGTTCTTGTCGGGCCATTGGATATCAAGACCAAGTTCAACGAAGGAAACAAAATCTTCCGTTCCAGTATTTGGACTCTTGACGGAGATCCCGTTAGCTTGGGTTTCCGCAAGTTCACGAATTACGGAGAAGCACCTGCTTTCGAACCGTTTGATATTAACGATCCTAGCATGACGGCTGTCCAGAAAATCGACGGTTCCTGTCTTCTCGTCAGCAAGTTCCGTGGTCAACTGATTGTCAGAACACGAGGAACCATTGATGCCCGTCAAATGAAAAACGGCCAAGAAATTGATGAGCTTATCGCCAAGTATCCTGATGCCTTCGACAACGCTTGGCTGGATAACGGATATAGTATTTGCTATGAGTGGACAACTCCTAGCAATATCATTGTCCTTTCAGAAACGGAGACTCCCCAGCTTTGGTTGACGGCTATCATCAATCATGAGGATTATAGTTACCTGCCACAAATGATTTTGGATATTGAGGCTAAGAGGTTTGGTGTCAACCGTCCAAAAACCTACCGCTTCGAAAGCTTTTCGGATTTGGTGAACGCCGTTGAAGCTTTCAGAGGTATTGAAGGTGTAGTCGTTTATACCCGTGAAGGTCAAATCTTGAAGAAGGTCAAAAGCATCAGCTATTTGGCTCTCCACAGGATGAAAAGCCATCTAGGAAGTACTGAAAACGTCGTTGACTATTTCATCGCGAATGGTTGTAAAACCGCCGAGGATCTAATCAAGAAAGTTACCGAAGATAGCGATTATGAAATCGCGAAGGTTGTTTCTTTGTCCGCTTCGATGGTTGAGGAAGCCTATCGCCGCACGGTGGAACAGCTAGATGCGGCTTATTCATTTGTTGAACAAAACGTCAAATGTCTGACCAACCGTAAAGAAATGGCGAAGGAAATCCTTGGTCACAATAAGAAATTGTCGGGCTTTATGTTTCAAATGCTCGACGGTAAAATCAAACAACCTTGGAATGACATCGTTTTGAAAAAAATCATGATGGAAAATGTAAAGTAAAAGTTTTGATATTTTATTTAGGATGGGAGAAATAAACTATGAATGATGGATTTTGGATTAATTACGCGAATGGGAAAACAGTAAGAATTCATGAACACGAAACAGACATCAGGAATCCTGCCATTTTTAAGAAACTCGGTTTTAATATTAGAGAGATGGAAGCATTCAAGCCGTTTAAACTTGGTGTAGATCGTGAAAAGTTCATGTTGTGGCTGATGCACAAATATCCCCTTATGCGGGTACGCGGGCATGGTATTTCTACGACTTTCGAATTTGATTCCAGGTCACGTCAATCCCCTTTGGATGCTGTTTTTGAATTCGCTGAAAACAATCTCGGTCCATTTTCGATGTTAACGATCAACAACTTCGCAACAAAAGAATCTGTTGATATTTCTTTTGGATCTTTTAAGGATTTGATGGATAGTGACGGAGCCGAAGGTGTTTTGAGATACGGGTCAACTATTCGTATGAATACCAATGTTCTAAAAGAACTTCGTAAAATTTCACGGGTGTTAAAAAACACTGATATGTTAAAAAAGTAAAGGATGGCAAAAAAGTAATTGGATCTGATTATGTCTGTGCGGAGAATGATGAGAATGTTGCTGAACAATTCCTTTATCTTTTTTTTTTAAAATAGCCATTTACAAACCAGAAAGCTTTTGATACTATATCAATACAAAACCACAAATGGTTTTATTGAAGAAAGGAATTCTACATGAAAATTCAAACGTTGAAACAGGTGGTTCAGGGATGCGGGAAAGTCACTGTCCGACTGACGGATAAGCTTTTGGATGAATCTTGGGGACAGAAAGGCATGCTTGCGGATGTCATCCAATGTATTGACAAAAAAGACGGTTGCAGATTTGTTTTCGATTACCAACGCTATTTAGATAATGATCTCCCGCTCCAACCGCGAAATTATTACATTGCAAATGGTCTCGGAACCGCTTTTGAAGCGAGTCTGATGTCGATGAATCGGGTTCAAGAAGAAATCTATTTGGAAAAAGACGGTGAGATTTCTTGTGAACTCGTTGACGGACTTCTTGATAAATATCTTTCAAGCGGTAGTAAACTTTCATTCGTAGAGTGGATGGGGGCCAGACTTAATGTTACAAGTTCGGAAGACTTAGTCGTCTCTGAAATTAAAGCATTGGACGGAATGAAGATAGACGAACTTCATCAAAAGGCAGATGAATATTGTTAAACTGATAAGGAAAAGGAAAAAAGAAAATGAATGAAGGATTGAAGAATCCGATTTATGTTGAATATTATTCCCACTTGGGAGAAGATTGTTATAAGATTGACATCCCTTGGATTAATTACCACAAATATACGTTGGTCCTTTGTCCGGTAAATGAAGGAATTGAAAAAGCGAAGCTGGTCGCCGAAAAGGCGATTAAAGATGCGCTGTCCTTAGCCTTTGAAAACCCAATTGAAAAGAAGTAAAACAATGAATCCCGTAGAAATTATCAAGTATCTTGAAAAGGCTGATCTGAAAAGCATTTGTTCAGAACTTTCTTGCCTCCATATTAACGGAACCCTTCCTTTGGAAGGTCTTGTTGCAACCATGATGCGGAGTTTTAATTTGACGGTACTCGAAGCCGAATATAAAATTGTGAATTATGTTATTTCTGCTGTTTCCTGTGGTTTGTTGCGTGATATCAGAACGGATATTAATTAGAAGGAAAGGAATAAAATAATGACAGAGAGAGTTTATGACGGATATGTGAAGGTTGATCGTGTTGACGTTGATTTGGGCGACGGGAAACTCATTAAGAGGGAAGTTGTCAGAGTTAGGGATGCAGTAGCCGTTCTTTGTTATTGCCCCGCAACTGATAAGTTTTTGTTTACCAAACAATTCCGTATCGGATCCAATGCAGAAACGCTTGAAGTCCCGGCAGGGTGCATTGATGGTAATGAAGAACCGATGAAAGCCGCCGTTCGGGAAGTCGAAGAAGAAACCGGACGAAAGGTTGTGATGATTCGAAAGGTTGGGGAATTTTTCCTGAGTCCGGGTTATACGACGGAGAAGATGCACCTTTTCTGTGCGGCTGTCGGAGAAACCGATTTGGGTCAACATCTTGATGGCGATGAATTTCTTGTCATTGTCCCTATGAGTCCGAAGGACATTACTGAGTATCCATTTAATGACATGAAGACAAAGTTCCTTGTTGATAACTTTATTTCACAATTCCCTTCTTGGTTTTCTTAACAAAAGTCAGTCGGGATATTGACAGATTATGTTCTCTGTGGTATATTGTCTTCATTCAAAGCAATCAAAGGAAAAGACTATGAACCATGAAGACAAAGAGTGTACGTTGATGCGGCATCAGATTATGATCGCGATTCGCGCCAACGGTGTTCCTGTCACAGGCGACATGTGGTTTTCCTTAGTGTTCAAGTCTAAGAACCAGCTAAAGGCAATGTGTAATGAACTTCACATCATCACGAAAGGTATCTGAAAATGATTAAAGAGGAAAATATGTTCAACAAAAAAGAAGATCAAAAAGAATATAAAAAGACCTGCATGTCGCCTACTCACAATCCGCCGACACATATCTATTTGACTCCAGGTGAACACGAATGGATTTGTGAAGCGTGTGGAACTGTTCAAATTATCGTTGTCCCCTGTGTGATGTATTAAAGAAAGGAAAATTGTTTTATGGAATACCTTCGACCTAAGACTCGCGGAGAATTGCGGGATGCCCTTAAGAAAGGCATTACTTGTGAAATCGATATCAGTAATCAGGAAATTACTGATATCTGCCTGAAATGGTGGATCAATTTCAGCGACTATAAAATAATGGAATCTGGAAATGAAGGCTGGTGTCTTTATGTTCCTAGTCTGTAACGGGTGATGACAAATGTCTAGAATTATTGTTAAACTAAAAGACTATTACTTTGAATATTCTACAATAGTAGATGCTCCAGTCACTTATGGAATGAAAAGGGATGAATTCGAAGCATACTATAGAAATGAATATGGAAAATCCGGTATGGAAAACTTCTCCAGCAGGATGAAACGTGTTGACCAAAAAGGAACGTCATCTCTTTATCACAATTGTGCGGAAGAAACTTTAAAAACGAATCTAGCTGGACATAATGGGGAAAATTTAACAGTAGAAGAAGTTTATAAATTTTACTGTTTAAGGGATATCATCTAAAAGGAAAATATGAATAAACACATCACTGGAAAGATTCCAGAAGACATTACGATATATCTTAAAGTGAAAGAAGAAGTTTCCCAAGCCGTAAGTGAAGACGAAGTTCAAATGGTTTTTTCTATGCCTGGTTTCGTTTTTGAAACGGGGAATAAAAAGACCGAAGGGACGGCAAGAAGCTGGGCTTTCGGATGGTCTTTCGATAACGAGGAATATCAGAAGGCATTGAATGAAAATCGGATACTGAACCAGAAGAATGTCCCGACTTGCGGATATCGTCTTGTCGGTCTTGAAAAGCGTTGTGAAGGTGGACGGGCTTGGAAAGTCTTAGATTCCAGAGGCAATCTATTCGATCTCCGAGAGGATGTTTTGCTGGATATCCTTCAAAATGCCGGTGTTGAAAACGGAATTATCAAGGCGGATCTTCTTTGGGCAACTGTCGGTTCTCAAATGAAGCTTATTCGCAAAGGTTCAAGTCTTCACCAAAGAATCTTAGACTATACATCCGATATGAAAGTGCCCAAGGTAAAGGAATTTGAAGTCGGACATGTATATACAGACGCGAAAGGTGAAATCAATCAGGTCTTTGTCGGATACTACGATGCAGTGAATTTTAATAAAGGGAAAACCGTTCGCTATAAGAATGGTTTGGTTTTTTATCGCCTTTATTACTGTCGTGAAGATAAAGACCGTCAACAAGACTTGAACCTTTGTGATTGGTGGAGACTTTCTATTAAAAAATCTTCTGCTCTTACAAAAGATTTGGGAATTCTAAAGATTCCTGAAATTTTCTTGACGAAATGCCGTAAAAATATCTGGACGTGTAGTTCTTTAACTCTTTCTTCTTATGAAGAGAGAAGAAATCAATATTCCTATGGAAGACACCCCTATGGATACTCCTATGAACACCATTTGGGTGAAAGTTCTTTCTTATTTAATATGGAAGATTTTGCAGATACAATTGTAGATAATATTGACAAATGGGAATCCTGTTGGTATGATGTTGTCAAAACGGTTAAGTAAGGAAGTTTGTTTGTGAATTTACTTGAAGAAGTTAAGACCAGCGGGCAGGATTTTGAGTGGTATCCTACAACGGATGAAATGATTTCGGTCGTGGCTAAAAAGCTGTGTGAAATTTATGACCACAGCAAATTTTCATGCCTTGATGTCGGGGCTGGCGATGGACGTGTATTGTCTAAAATACATGAAGAATTTATTCGGGATTATGAAGAGTATTCAAAAGGGTATTACGGAATCAGCCAGAAATTCGCGATTGAAAAGTCATCCGTTCTGCTTCAGAACCTACCGGAAGACGTGATTATATTGGGAACTGAATTTAATAATCAGACGCTGATCGACAAAAATGTTGATGTCATTTTTTCGAATCCTCCGTATAGCGAATTTGAGTCATGGGCGAGCCGTATCATTCTAGAATCAAATTGTAACAATATCTTTCTTATTATTCCCCAGAGATGGAAAGACAGTGTTAAAATTAAGTTGGCTCTT
This sequence comes from Paludibacteraceae bacterium, assembly GCA_023227695.1. Classification (GTDB taxonomy): domain Bacteria; phylum Bacteroidota; class Bacteroidia; order Bacteroidales; family Paludibacteraceae; genus RGIG10190. The sequence goes on along the minus strand of JALNVE010000001.1, from coordinate 12,588 downwards.
GAAAAGAGAAATTCAGAAGCGGAAATTCTTTTTAGCGGAGATTTTCAGGACGCAGAAAGAAAGGCTCGCGCAAATATCGATATTCTTTACATTAACCTGAACGGGGGAAAATCTAGGGATCATGTTGACCCTTTTGATCTTTGGTTTAACGAAACATTTAAATTTTCTACCCCCGAAGTCATCAAAGAAGAAAAGAAAAAAGACAAGAAAGACGAACTCGTAGGAGGTAGGAATCAAATCGAAGTTCTGGTTGAACTCTATCTGAATGGGTTGTCAAAGCTTATTGAAAATTATCAGAATGTCAGCAAGATCGATCCTGAAATTCTTCGAGAAATCGGAGTTAATGTTTCCAATGTCAAAATAGCACTGAAAGAAAAAGTTAACGGTTTGAAGAAACATTACTGGGAGGAACTTTTTTCCCGTTTGGAATCTGTCACAAAGCGTTTGACTTCCAAGACCCGCAATGAAATGCTCTATAAAATGAATCAGTATACCGGCATCGATTTCACGACAGAAAACGTTTATGCTATTGTCATGTGGGCTCTTAAAAACGCCAACAAGTATATTGATTCTCAGCTTCTCGATGTTTATAAGGATATGACACGGGAAGAGAATGCACAGGCTTATAAAAGCAATGTTCATATGACCAAAGACACTTGGCGTTATTGCCGCAGTGGCGACGAAAGGGCGTCTCATTATAGTCTTGATTACCGCATTGTTCTTTGTCATTGGAGCGCACTTGAAAGTTATAGCCATCAGAGGCGTCTTTCCACTCGTACCGCCGGTATGATCAATGACATCTTCACGATTGCAAATAATCTTGGTTTCGATGTTATCAACGATAGTTACGAACGGGATTGGGAATATGGGCAGCTTGAAACCTTTTATTTCAAAACAGAAAAAAAAGACAAAGACTTCAAACAAGAAGTTTTCTGCACCATCCGAATTTATAAGAACGGAAATATTCATTTGAAATTCAATCAGAAGTTCATGAAAGCTATGAATATTGAGGCCGGTAGGCTTTTGGGCTGGTTGAAATCTTCGAAACAAGCAAGTGAAGAAATGAGAATTGACGAAGAAGAAGCAGAATCCCTGTTCTTGACAAATATCCAAATCAAGACCCTTCCTCTCCTAACTGCATAAAGGACAGTATGACAAAAGAAAAACTTCAAGAGGTTCTCCGAAGCGTCGAGGCACAAAAAAAGACGAGGAATTGCTAAAGACAGATTCCATCTATTGTTGTCAGAAACTTATGGAACATTATCAAGAAGCCTTAAGCTTTTTTGAAATCATGAAGGAATGTGGAAAATTTTCAGAAAAGGAAATTGAAGAAGAGAAGAAAATCCTTTCTGAAGTAGAAGATGCTATCATGTTCTATGGGTTCCGTTTTTTGCCTAAAGGGGATGGACAATGACGGAGTAGTTAGGTATATTGGAAACATGAAAACAAGCTACCAAGTCATCAGGACACTTACAGCAACGCTTGATTTGCCTCTTGGTCATTATGCCAAAAAAGAAGCAGAAGAACGTGTTTCCGAGATTTATTCCAAAGCGAGAGAAAATGAAAAGATTATTCGTCGGAAAATGAAGAAAGAACGGATTCCTCTTTATTTCGAAAAGCCTGAATATTTTGACATCTGCCAATATGTCTGTAAAACACTGTTTGTCAGAGGTATTAAGAAACTTGTTTTTAGAAGCCCGGATGTAGACCAGAGTGCAAGTGCCCATTATTTTAGGGGTGAAATCCATGTCAAGGATTGTAACGCCTGTCTGACGACAATTATTCATGAACTTACCCACCATATTGAAAGGTGTGAACATGCAAGGGGAGATCATGGCGATGCTTTTGTTGAATTCGAAAATCTTGTCTTTGAATCTTTTCTGTCTTGGTATTATTCCAACTCTCTTGACAAGATTCAAAAATTTTGGTAATGTATCAGTATTGAAAGCAACGAAAGGAATTTTTGACATGGACTATTATGAGAAGGTTGTAAACGCCATCCAAGAAATTAAAAAAATAGGGATGCAAACCATTTGCAAAGAAGTCATCTCCTTTAAGACTGGCGGTTCTACGGTTCAGGAAATGAATATTGTGAAAGTCTCTAAAAAATACGGATTGTCGATTTCAGCAATCGTTGACATTGTTCAGGATCTCGCGGTTTCTGGTTTGTCCTGTGGTTTATATGAAGAAAAGAATAACTAACAGTATAATACACTTTGATGGATAAAAATATGAACGTTTCAGATATTGACATTGGAGATTATTTTATTACTTCCGCCCTTCCTGCAAAACGGGCGTTTCGATACGGAATCCTTTGTAAAGAAAAGGAAGACCTTAAGATCATTTTTGAACGCTACACTAGCGGAGAAGAATTTGCACTGTTTATCAAAGACGGGCAAGTCGATACTGGAAACTGGGTAAAGACAAGCCTTAATGGTGAAGAGAAAGTAAAGGCGGTAATTTTTCGTCTTGATCACGCTCAAGAGACAGAAGAGCGTCTTCAGTGGGAAATTGATTCCGTGACTAATGACATCCACGATAATAAGAAAACCACAAATGATATTTTAAAGTCATTTATTGAAAGGGAATTGTAAAAATCCGATTCATATTCACAATGGCGGAAATCACGAATAAAAGGAATAATAATGCTAAATATTAAATTCGATAAAGTAGTAGAAACTCGTCTAGTTAAAACTGTTAATCGGTTTCCTTGTCTTGGACAAAATATTATTACAGGAGCTATTGTCGCTTTTTTTAGCGAAAGCAATGGAATTGTTGTTCAATTAGGCAATGATTTAATTTTCCATGTCGGAGATGTTCGTACTGATTGGCTTCCAGGATATTTTAGATACATGAATTCTGGAACATCATTAAATCTTACTATTACAAACGAATAAGGAGAATGAAAATGATTAGTGTTAAGACGAATGTTCAAGATGATGAGAATATTACTGTTGAAGATAAAAACAAATTTCCATGTATAGGTGTACTTATAAGTAATAGTGGTAAACGTATAGTAATGTTTATTACTGACACCGTAGGAATTGTTATAAAAGCTGATACTAATGTTTTAAAAGAAGGAGAGGTAAGAACAGATTGGCGTTCATCAGCATTCACATATATGCCAACAAATACTTCTGCAACAATCACTGTTACTAATGAGTAACAATCGAATTCGAATACAAGGAACAAAATGAATCCAATTCTCGTTAAGCTCGCAAAAATAAGCCCTAAAACATATGCAAAGCAAATTTTAGGGCGAAATTCTGAACTTCTTAAAAAGCTTATGCTTCTTAAGCCATATGTTGGAAATGGCAAAGAGATTCCTGATGATATTGCAAAGAAGGTTATCATGGAATCTAATTATGGTTGTCCTCACTGTGATCCTCGTGGTTGTACAGAGGTATGTCTTTGGAGAAAAGTTTCAGATGATATGTTCAGTGAATGTTTTCATATTCATTTTTCTTATGGAAAGCGAAAGGGAATTACACTTAGGGAAGTAGAAAGACTTGAATCAATATGTGTCAAATATTGGGATACTTTTGAAGAAATTGAACTTCATTCTGAGCACATCTCTCGCGAAGATTTCAATAAATGTGTTGATTTTGTAAAAGCACATATTGAATGGGCAAAGCTTCCAATTTGGGGTAGTGAATACAAAAAGGAATACGATGTGGAAAAAGTTCAAACTGTTATTAAATAACAGGAATAAAGAAACAACATCAGAAGAACAAATTAAGAAAGCACTTCGACAAGCAATATTATCGACGACAAGAATCAAAGCGGAATGCACAGAATTTGATTCTTCAGGTTCAACATTCGAAATAGATTGGTTGCCAGAAGTAAAAGAATGGGCAAAATTGTCTGACCTCGATTTGTCAAAATATGATCCGGAATCATATGTCCGTTTATAAGCTGTTGATGCAGGTATTCGGTCCTAAATATATGAAGCGTCAGATATAAGGACAGAAGAACTTTGGTTAATCTTTTGGAGAATAAAATGAAAGTTGATGAAGTAAAGAAATTGGATAATGATGTTTTAATCGGTCGTATCATTGAACTTGAATGTGCTGTCAAATGGCTGGTTAATGAAAAACTTAAGCTTTTCGGAGACCTGCAATATGGCAAAGGACAGATGCGCAATATTCTCGAAAAGGGTAGTCTTCCTGTAATCGAGACTTAGGAAAAATCGTAAATGAAAAATTTCTATTTGTTGTTCCTTGCCTGTGTGGCGATGGTATTTATCGTGGTTTTCGGGATAGGAATTGCTACGACTTATAATTCCCTTAAAGATCATGACCGTGTTTCTTCTTCAACACTTTCACAAACGCTTAAAACATTGGAACAAAACAGCAATGGGAAAACCAGTTGCGATGTCAAATGGGAAGACAAAAAGATGATTATCATATTCCATTTCGACGATATTACTAATTCCTTTTTTCGGGACTAAAGAGCCGACAATGAAAGTGAAATATTTTTGTGGATGTTACACCGATTCTTTTCCCCTATTTGGAGAACCAGATGAATGTTTTTCAGAAGGGGAAATAGAAGTAGATGAAGAAGAGTGGAAAGACGGATCTGTTACATTTAGATGTCCGTCTTGCGGACATCTGCTTTGTCAATTCGAAGGTCATTTCTATAAAGGTTAAAGGTTCTTTTCAAATAAATGAAAGCTTACAAACTCATAAGAATCAGGAAAGATGGAAGTTTTGGTCCTCTGTTCATCAATAGGAAACAGATAATTCAATTTGGAAAGTGGATGCCTTCGCAATGTATCCCAACAAAAGGATTTGCAGTAAGACCCGGTTGGCATTGCACATATAAACCCTATGCCCCGCATCTTAAAATGGTTTTAAAGACCGGTGAACGACGCGTTTGGTGTAGGGTTGAAATCAAAGGCATGACGGAAATCAAAAGGCCTATCGGCGAAGGAGGGACTTGGTATCTTGCTAAAAAGATCAAGTTCTTGAATTTGCTATAAGGTTTCCTGAAAAATTAAAAACGGTTGTCTATATCAGGACTGTACGTAAGTATAAGGTTAGGCTATTACCTTGATAACATAATGGCTAGTGTACCCTCTGGACATCGTAAACCCCTCTTAAACAGGGTCTAGGCGAGCCACAGGCGAAGGTCCGGAGCAAGACAGTGGATAACACCCCCTTGCTTAAAGATTGACAGAAACGCATTTTTGAAGCAATGTGGTTCATATGATAAAACATGTGAAACTAAAAAGGTTTGAAAAATACGGCATTGCCCGCGATGATAGATTTGAGACACTTCTATTGTGGGGATCTGTCAGGACTATTTCCAGGCCACTTTAGTCAGCCAAGTCTAGGCGCGAACGGGGTTTCGCCGGAGGACGAGGGAAATAGGGAATGTTGTGAAATTCAACATTCAGCTTGTGACACGACGGAACTGAGTAGACCTCTGCATCCCTGCTTTATTTTCGGGATAAATACCTGAACTAGCATAGGACATTGTTGAAAACCTTCCCCTAAGCTTATACGAATTAAGTATCTAAGCATGTGTCATATTCTGTTTTTTCAGAATATAGGAAAATAGGGTTTCATTCTTTATCTTTGCTTTAGATAAGGGGTGGAACCGTGTTCTCCAACTTCTCCTTGCTTGCCGAATGTCAATATCAGACTGGGAAATGATGATTCTCTTCCTTTTTTTTCTTTCGGCAATATATTTCTTATTCTTTTTTGGGGATATCGGTTTTAAAGCTTCTTTCTTATTGTCTTCTGATTTAGGTATTCCTTAAATACAGTAGGAAAGGATTAAAAAATAAGAAATGGAAAAGATATAAAACATATATACAGGAAGGAGAAAAGATAATGATCGAAGAATATGTCATCGCAAAAATATTAGAAATCAGAGAGAAAGAAGGAAACACATCTAGAAGCATTGTCAATCTTTGTGTAGAAGGAAGAACAGAAACTTCGGAACATTTCAAGAAATATGCAGATATGTTCAAGTCCGGGGATGAAGTAATTTGTGTTTGGAGACCTGAATTTAAGAAGATAACCCAAATGTGGTTTCCGAATTTATGGGTAAAGATAGCCAAACAGATAGAACCATATCCAACGGTTTTGTTAAAGACAACAAGTAAAAAAGGAAAAACATATTGGAGAAAAGCAAGGAAAGATTTGTTAGAAAAGAAGGAACAGAAGAAGATAAAAGTCAGTAATCTTATCATGTATTGATTTTTCATACGGACTTGACAAAACAAATTGGAAGCATTAAGCTTTATCTATGTTTCAAAAAAGGGAAGAAATGACAACAGAAAATGAACTTAAGATTTTAAGACACAGTTTAGGAACGGATTGGGAAGGAAATCTTACTTGGCATAGGAATTTTTATGATCCGGCGGGAGAAGATATCTCAATTTGTGAAAGTTTGCTTGCCAAAGGGTATATGACAAAGGAGAAGACCCCAACGGCGTTTATCGGGAACAACTTGTTTTATGTGACCGAAAAGGGTAAACAGTTTGTCAGAGAGAACGAACCCGTAAAAAAAGTTCTTACCAGAAGTCAGGAGCGGTATCGGAAATTTATAAGGGAAAACAGTTGTTTGGATTTCGGAGAATGGTTAAAGAAAGGTTGGTATAAATGAATTTTTTCATCTACGGTGGAACGATTGACGGAAAAAACAGCAGGGTTTCTGGCATTGTCGATAAAATCAAAACCGAATTATTGAATTACGGTAGCGGAATATCGATGAATGGACATTCTTTGAATACACCATCATTCATACAGGATTTATACAATTCAAATAAATGGATAGACACCATGATTTGGATGCCGGATATCAGAAATGAAGAACCCAAACATTATCCTGTCAAGAAGATTGGGGATGTTTTGATTTGTTCCAAGGTCATGCGGGAAGACTATACGCGATTTGATGCCGTAAGTCGCATTTTCAAAATGCAAGGGAATGCCGTTATCTGTATTTACAAAGACAAAAACCCTTTTAAATTTGAATTGATTGATGCCTTGGGAAACATTTGGTGCAATACCTCCGAAATCAGCGTTCTGTGCAAGGCTATCAATGACCTATATAAACAGACAAGGGAAAGCGTAAGACTCGGCTCAACGCATCTAAACGGCCTTGACGGCTATACCAGAGATAAAGAAAGCATCCGATATCTTATAAAAGCAAACAATATGATTAAAGAAAAGATTATGGAAAGCTGTGGAAACCGTTTTTTCGGAAATATAAGCACAAGGTGTCAGAATCTTTTCCCAAGCTGTTCGGGTACCGGTGTTGTTTTTGTCAGTCCGAGAAATTGTGATAAAACAGGTTTAACGGCTGAAGATATGGTTCCCTGTTATCTTGAAAACGATTTGGTTTATTATGGAGGGCAGATGAAACCAAGTGTTGATGCGCCGATACAGATTTCCCTTTATGTTCATTTGACGAAGATCAAATATATGATTCACGGACATGCATTTCTAAAACCGGGAAGTTATTCTTTTGATGTTTCTGAAACCAATGAATATCGGTTTTGCGGAGACTATAGGGAAAAAGATTTGATTTTGAAAGCAATACCGGAAGGATCGGAATACGGTGTTGTAAATCTTAAAAATCACGGATTCCTAATCTATTCTTCGACACAAGAACAACTGAATGAAATCTTGATTTCATCAGATTGGGAAATGAAAAAATGGTAGAATAAAAACAAGAATAAATTGTTAACATCATACGTGGATTACCGAAGGATGCAGTCAATCAGTGGGATAATTGAATGAATATACATCTATTTTGTCCTTCTGACGGTTACATGTTCAAAAAGGAGAAAGAAAATGAGTGAACAAAATATGGGATGGATATGTCCTAAGTGCGGAAGAGTAAACGCACCTTGGGTGAGCAGTTGTCCTTGCTATTGCGAAAAAACGAATGAACAAGAAACAAATTTTCCTGCTTATCCTAATAAAACTCCTTATCCCGTTCCAAGTTATCCATATGTAACTTTTTAGGAACGGGATCAAGAAAATATACAGGGACGAGATTTTCAGAATTGCGTCACAACCTTTGAAAAGGAGAATAATGATGGAAAACAGAGTCCTGACTTGCGTGTACTGCGGCCATGAATATCCGCAAGAAACTTCAGCGTGGGGAAGCGATGTCCTTACTGAACATATTAAAGTGTGCCAGAAACACCCGATGAGAAAAGCGGAAAATGATATTGCGCTTTTAAGAAAAGCTCTTATCGGTTTGGTTGGTGTGAATAAAAAGGAAGAACTTGAACAGATGGATGTCGCTATGCGTCTAATTCCAGCACCTGATGCTGATAAGATTGCCAGTTTGAATGCAATTCATGCATTGCTTGAAACGATGTAAAAGACATGACACTCGAAACTTACTTGGCAATCGCACTATTCAACATGGGGAAAGACGCCATGCAGACGTACGAGTCGGGGATTCCGTATCGTGCATGGGCTAGTCTCTTCTGGTCGCCGATTTGGCCTCTTACTGCGGTAATAATGATTATTGGAGTAATCTATCGACAACGCAAGTAGAATATCGGAAATGAGGCGCGGTGAACCGTTGGCTGGCGCGGTTAGCAATTGTTTTTAAAAAACGAAAGGAACGAGAAAATGGAAATAAGAACCGTGAAGGTATTGGAGATTATGGATAAGGATGTCAAAACGTTACGTAAAGATGAAAGCCCGTTGAGAGCTGTTCCCGCTGAACTTGAAATGCGGGCACACTTGATCGTTTATAAAGGGCGTGTGTTAAAGAACTCTCTAGGGGACGTGTTTTCTTCGTAGGACGGGATTCAGGTTTTTTGTGATGGAAGCCACCGGCCGAGTGAAATAAAGGTTCAGTGGGATGATTTATTGGTTCACATTTTAAAGGAGAAAGATCATGGTAACAGACAAACAGATAGGACAAGAGCTCACACATCGTAGCCCAGCAAATAAGCTTGGCGTGCTTTGTTATCATACAAATAAGAACAGGACAATCGACAACGGCAAGTTGACTAACTTCTTCGAAAAAATCTTGCAGCCTGTGCATGACAGTATAGTCGCTGACTACGAGAGGGAGTTAGCGGGTTGTCGCAGTTGATTTTTCAAGAGAGTAAATTATCATAACCGCTTCAACGCTAATTTCTACGTTGGCAGTTAAGAAAAATAGCATTTATGATTCCATAAGAGGAATAGATAGAACATGATAAAAAAAATTAAACGATTGATAAAACAGTGGACTAAAAGACTATACGCCGGTATTCCCTCAGAATTGTTGAGGTGTCCTTTTTGTGGTTTCAGCCGGCCCTTGGAACACGATGAACCATATCGTAGTTATGTTGAATGTGGTTGGTGCGGTGCAAGGACTGACGAATATTACAACCTTGAAGAGGCTCTCTGCGCATGGAACAGGAGATGTTCAACACCAACCAATGCTCTTTCAGAAATAAAAGAAGGTGAATAGAATGAGTGAAAAGAACGTAACGGGTTGTCAGGCTTCTGCCTTGGTTCGTTCAATGTCTCATAAAGATGTTGAAAGCGTGATTCTGCTTGTTTCAAGGATTTGTCAAGATGCTTCCTACGGTAGAGATCCATCGCTGTGTAAAGCTTCAAATCTTGTTTTACGTAAACTACGTGAATGTCTAAATCATAAAGACGATGAGAGGGAATCACCGTTGACAAAATCAATCCGTTGGAAAAATTTTTGGAAGTTAAAATGAAACGAATTTGTATTGGTGGAACTTTGAGTTGACAGAAAATTATTTACAGAATATTTAAAGATAGGATGAATTTATTTTGATATTTGTAAAATGTTTGCGTGAAGAATCTATAATGTGTTAGGAGAAGGAATGAAAGAAACGACAAATAGGATAAAATTGCTTCCAGGGCGAAAATCATATAGTCGTTTTTTGTCTAATGGAGGTAAGAAAAACTAACCGTTAAGAAAAAGTTTAAGATTTTTAAGGGAAGGGCACTTGACGGGAGGTAAAAAAACTGTTAAAGTGTCTTTTGTTTTCTACGAGAAGAAGTTGGTTTTGGAGAGTTGGTAGAATTGGTAAATGCGCGGGCCTGGAAAGCCTGCGGGAATCAAAAACCCACGAGGGTTCGAACCCCTCACTCTCCTCCAGTTTTTGAAATTTGATATTAAGGAGGGTTGGGGGAATTGGTTGAACCCGGATGTCTCGAAAACATCTGAATCGGCTAACACCCGGTTCTGTCAGTTCGAATCTGACACCCTCTTGCTGTATCATATTGGAGTACCTTCTCGTGGTTTATGGTGTAGAGTCATAAGTGACTCTCGAAAGCTTCAATAATAGAATATCTTGTATTATCTTCAAGTAAGGTCTACAAGTTTGTTCTTTGAAATACTTCTGTTTAGAAGTATAGTAGAATAGGCCAAATTGGTAGGGCAGTTGACTGTTACTCAACCCAAGACAATCTTAACCGATTGTGTGTGCAGGTTCGAATCCTGCTTCTACTGCCATTTTTAAACAGCGCGTGGGTCAACTTGGTAGACCGCTTGATTCGGGTTCAAGAATTTGCTGGTTCAAATCCAGTCGCGCTGACCATTTTTGAACGGGTTAAAAGAAAATGAAAAATTCTTTGAAGACCCTATTGACAACATGCAATGTATTTAGTAAGATGTGCGGCGTTGAAAGGATAAGTAGGGAAACCCCAAAAATCCTGACGATAAATGTTCTTTGAGAAATGAATTGATTTTTCTGAATAGGTCAGAAGGAAGCGATGCTATGAAGGTGGCAACCTCATGGCTAAAACGCGACCAGACACGGTTCGATTCCGTGATTTAGAAAAAATCAGAAAAAATTTCTATAGGCACTTGACAGACGGCGGCGATTTTGCTAAAGTCTACGGTGTTGAAGAAAAAAGGCGAAAGCGGTTTGACACCGCGCCCTGCTGAAAAGTTCAGAAATGAGCTGGGGTATAATTGAAAACTGAATACGATTTGTAAAAGTCTCTACGAGACCGGCCTGAATGAAAAGCTCAGGAAATGGATAGGTTTAAAATCCGCCCGGAATTAAGTGAGACTTATCGCCCTGTCTTAAAAAACAGGGACTGGTTGATGGATACATGGTTCCAGCCCTATACGGGAACAGGAATCGTTTGAAGTCAATCAAAAAGTTTCTTAAAAACAGGTGGTGTCTACCTGACCGTATTTAATAGTACGGTGAAAGGACTCGGGCGTTAGTTTTGTGTTCAATCTGGATTGCGCTTCCACATTGGAGTGTACTGAAGGTTTGAAAGGTGTTAGTCTAAGAAACCGGATTCCACAAGGTCCGATGGAGATGAAAACAGTTTACTGAAACACCGCTGAACGCCAAATCTTGAGGGTATGGAGTAATTGGTTAACTCGCCAGGTTTTCATCCTGGAAACGCACTGCGCTTGTGCGGGTTCGAATCCCGCTACCCTTGCCATCTTTCGATGCGAATATCGGACAGACAATTTTGTCTTTGGGTCTATGGAAAATGGTTAGGTTCTCGGGTTTTCATCCCAGAATTAGAATTGATTCTGATAATGTCAGTTCGAATCTTGTCAGAACCGCCATTTTATTCAATATCCACATCCTGTATAGGAGGATTCAAAAAATGATTCCACTTTACACGGAAGAAGAATTCAATAAAGCAAAATCAAGAGATTTGTTGCCGCTGAAATGTAAAAATTGCGGAAAGACCTTCTACAAAAAGAAACATTACATTCTCATTGATGTTAAAGACGGTGGAGGGAATTTTTGTTCAAAGAAATGTCCTTTCGAATATAAAAATCCAATGATTGAAACTACTTGCTTTGTCTGTGGTAAAATTTTTCCCAAAAGGAAATTAAGTTCTGAAAAATCAGACAAAAATTTTTGTTGTAGAACCTGTGCTAATAAATACAGCTCAAATGTAAACAAAGAACAAAAGACAACGAATCAAAAGAAATGGGCAAGTTCAGAAGAAGGACAAAAAACTTTGTCAGAAAATTCAAAAACCGTAAATTTGAGGAAATATGGCATTTTGAATCTTAAAAAGAATGGAAAATGTCCTCTTTGCGGTTCAGAATTCACATACTATCCTTCTAGACATAAAACATACTGTTGTCGGGAATGCTATTTTAAAGACAATGAACACAAATTTAGGAGAAGTGCACGTGGCGGATATAGACGAGGTTCTGGTTATGGTAAATCAGGATGGTATCATGGATTTCATTGTGATAGTAGTTGGGAATTAGCTTGGATCATTTATAATGAAGATCATAATATCCGCTTTTCGAAAGACGTTGAACCACTATCTTATATCTTCGATGGAAAAGAACACAAGTACTATCCAGACTTCAAAATGGAAGATGGAACAATAATTGAAATAAAAGGGCGTAAATGTGAAATGGATTGTGATGAAAAAACAAAGGCAAAAATGATAGCATTTCCAAACATCAAGGTTCTTTATAAAGAAGACCTTTGTCCTGTAATTTCTTATGTAATAGGAAAATATGGAACTGATTTTATAAAGATGTATGATGGGAAACCATACAATAAAAGACTTAATAAATGTGAAATTTGTGGTAAACCAGCGATTTCCCGTTATTGTTCAAGGATATGTTCGGGCAAGGGACTCTCAAGGT